>JAGDMC010000016.1 GCA_017860395.1 Bacteroidota bacterium
CTAATGAAAAAAGTAACCGGCGAGATAATCAAGACAAAAAACATTGAAGACATATATCATAAAACACTCATAACTTTTGGAATACCGGAATCTTCGCTTGCAAAAATGATAGCCGGATGGGAAGACAACCTTCCCCCTGAAATTAAACTTGCATATCTCCCGGACCCTCTCACAGGAGTTAAACTTCGTCTTTCAAAATATGGAGGAAACATAAATGACTCTAAAAAAGCAATAAATGAGCATTTTGCCGCACTTAAAGACTTGCTTGGCAATGCAGTTTATGGTGAGGATAACGAGACTCTGGAAAGTGTTATATTCCGTTTCCTGAAATCAAAATCAGCAACATTGTCAACTGCAGAATCATGCACAGGAGGTAAAATTGCATCAATGATTACATCTGTTCCGGGTTCATCTTCGATTTTTGCCGGTGGTATAATTGCATACAGCAACGAAGTGAAAATAAAATCGCTTGGCGTTGATCCTGCTATTCTTGCCGAATCCGGAGCTGTGAGTGAAGAGTGCGTTAGGGCAATGGCTCAGGGAGCAAGAAAAATATTCAATACGAGCTATGCTGTTGCTACCTCAGGTATTGCCGGTCCCGACGGCGGCAGTGTGGAAAAACCGTCAGGCACTGTATGGATTGCAGTAGCCGGTCCGGATTTGACAGTGGCAAAAAAAGCTGTTTTCAATGGTGACCGATTACGAAATATTGACAGATTTTCATCTGAAACACTCAATTTTCTCAGGCTCAACCTTGGAATTTAGCTCAAAACCTTAGTGTTTATATATATTTGATAATTAGCATATATAACAATTAAGTTAACACTTATAACAATCATGTTACTAATTTATATAAATATTTAATTATGAATAAATTATATACATTTATCCTGATTTCTCTAACAGTCATGCAATCTTGTACAGAAAACAAACAGTCAACAGAAGATATTGCAATGAACAGAATTGATTCATTATTCTTATCTCAATACCCTGCAAACGAACCGGGGGCAGAAGTTTTAATTCTTAAAGGTGACTCCGTAATTTTTGAAAAGGGTTATGGAATAGCAGATATGGAAACCGGAACCCCTATTGATGAAAATACTTTTTTCAATATAGCTTCCGTATCTAAGCAGTTTTCAGGAGTAGCAGCAATGATGCTTGCAGAAGAAGGAAAGCTCTCTCTTGACGACAATGTAAAGAAATGGTTCCCGGAATTTAAAGCACCTTTTTTCAATAAGATCACATTAAGAAATCTGCTGTCCCATACATCCGGAATTCCGGATTCAAGAGACCGCAACGACAGGAATTTTGTAATGACATCAACTGACGTTGAATCTTATTCCTATCTGAAGGATCTCGACACTCTTAATTTTGAACCCGGAACTTCTTACGAATACATGAATCCTACCTTTCAGCTGTTTTATACAATTATTGAAAAGGCATCCGGAATTAAGTTCGACACATTCATGAGGGAGAAAATATTCAATCCAGCCGGCATGAAAGAGGCAACTTATTTTGAAGCAGGAAAAGAAATTCCGAGAATGGCACACGGATACCTTCAAAATGCCAAAAACGGGAAATTTGACGAATTTGACTATGGTGAAGAGTCTTTTTTTGCAACTAAAGCAGATGGCGGTCTTTATACATCTGTCAGAGAATTTGCAGAATGGGAAAAAGCATTGAGAGACAACAGACTTATTTCTGAGGCAACGCTTAAAATGGCTCAGACACCCAAAATCAAAATTGCAGATATCCCTTACAATTCATACGGTTATGGGTGGTTCATCGAAGAAAAACCGGAATATCCTGTAAAAATATATCATACAGGGGATAATGGCGGATTTCAGATATATGCCGGGAGATATCCCGATCAAAAAATTCTCTATCTCATCTTTTCTAACAGAAACGACAGAGACAGAGAATCTAATGCTCAAAAGATTGATGCAATCCTAAAAGAGGCAGGCATGTTAAAATAACCGGTCCCTCCTATTTCCTGTCAATTATAGACACACCCGCCTGTGCTGTCGGCATTACAACAACATCGCTGATATTTACATGTGCGGGTGATTTTACTATAAATAAAATCACTTCAGCAATATCACTTGCTGCTAATGGCGTAAATCCCTTGTATACAGATGCTGCTTTTTCCGCATCTCCTTTAAAACGTACGTTGGAAAATTCTGTTTCAACTGCGCCGGGACATACCTGAGACACCCGGATATTGTATTTATGCAAATCCATCATCATTCCCCTGGAAAGTGCATCAACAGCGTGTTTGGAAGCACAATAGACGTTTCCGTTCGGATACACATCTTTCCCTGCAATAGACCCTATGTTTATTATTTGCCCGAACCCACGGCGTATCATGATATTGGAAACTATCTTTGAAACATAGAGTAATCCCTTGACATTTGTATCAATCATTCTCTCCCAGTCATCAATAATTCCATTGTTTATCGGATTTAATCCAACCGCAAGACCTGCGTTATTCACCAGAACATCTATCTCTCCCCAGGGAGAAGGCAGGTTGCCTAAATAGTGCTCTACCTGCGACAACTCTCTGACATCAAAACTTAGCGGCAGAACCTTTACTTTACAAGTAGTCTCGAGATTTTTCGCGAGTTTCGAAAGCAAAGCGACCCTTCTTCCCGTAATAATAAGATTATAACCCTCCTTTCCAAGCGCAAACGCAACAGCTTCTCCAATCCCCGAAGTTGCACCTGTTACTAAAGCAATTTTTGCCATAATTAATATTGTTTAATTAATCCAAAAGTCTTAAAAAATTCTCTCCAAGAATAAGTTTAACATCATCGTCGGAATATCCTCTCATTTTAAGCTCCTGAGTGATTAACGGAAGTTTGTCCACCCCCTCCATTCCTTCAGGGGTCACCTCAATTCCGTCAGTGCAATTATCATCTCGTCTGTGAGATTTCGCGGATGGTCCGAAAGTGCCCTGCAGCAAGAGTGAGTAGCAACTACCGGGGCAACGGTGTATTTTAATACGTCGTAAAACGCAGCGTCCGAAATATGAGACACATCAACCAGCATGCCCAGGCGATTCATCTCTTTTACCACTTCTATTCCAAAAGGGCTCAACCCGTTCCAGCGTTTTTCCTTTGTGGCACAGGAGTCACATATTTCATTATTTCCGGCATGGGTAAGAGTCATATACCTGACCCCCATATCGTAAAACAAACGTAAAAGGCTCAGATCCTTTTGAATGGGAGCACCATTTTCCATACCAAGAAAAACAGACATCAACCCCTGTTCCCTGTTATCAAGTGCATCTTCGGCACAAAGTGCAACAGCCACCTTGTCACTGTTTGCCTCAACAGCATCGTAAGTCCTGGCAATCATTTGCATAGCTCTTCTTGTAGCAGTGTCTGGCTCAAGAGTGTTGGAGGTATAAATTGCAAAGAAGGCAGCATCGAGACCGCCCTCTTTCATTCTTATAAAATCAAAATGCCCTTCCGCTCCTCTTTCTCCCAAATTGGCGTCGTCAAGAAGTCTTAACGGAGTATCGCAATGAGAATCAAGCACAAAGGCATCGTGATGTAGTTTTTTGTAGCTCATATTATCTTTATGAAAATTTTCATAAAGATAATAAAAAGAGACTCCAAAATTTTATCAGTTCATTTTTTTGAATGAAGATCCAGTATTGGTTTCAAGATCCTTAATAACAGGATTCCCAATGTATCTTACAGATGACCCTCCGGATACTTCTGCAGAGATGCTTTTGGACACGTTAACCTTCACATTGCCAACTCCGCTCACTTCCAGGCTCATATCGGCAACCAGAAATTTTTCAGCTTCGAGTTGCGAAGCGCCGGACACTTCAACGGTTGCTGTAACGGAAGATCCGATAAATCTGGCATTTGCTGCGCCTGAAATAGAAATGTCAGCTTTTGCAGTTTTACCCGAATACTCCATTTTTACAGCACCGCTTGCACTAATGCTTAGATCCTGAATATCCTGAGCAATATTTGCTGTTGATGCTCCCGATAATTCATAATTTGCAGTTGTGGCTTTTCCTGTAAGATCAAATTTTGATGCTCCGCTGACTGTTATTTCTGAAAGGCCGGTATTTACAAACAGTCCTTCTGCTAAAACAGCTCCGCTAATATCTGCCTTAAATGAAGCAGGCGAAAAAGTACCGTTGGATTTTAATTTTGCAGCTCCGGAAAGGAAAAGTTTGTCAAGCTCCTTAATAGAGATTTTTACTTTAATGGGATCCATGTTTCTGGATAACTTTGAAGGCATTGAATTATCAAGTTTCAAATAAAGGACTCCACTGTTTACTTTTGCCTGAATGTATGGCATTACGTCATTTTCGGCTTCAATTTTAAGAGATTCAACACTGCTTTTTGTAAGCTCTATGTCGAAAACGCTTCCGGCACTTATACCGGTATAATTTGCAACCGCGAAGTTTTTAGTAACAGGTTGGGCAAATACGGTCAATGCCAATGACATTACCGCGACTAAAGAAATTAGTTTTTTCATTGCTGATTATTTTTAAGTTTTTAATTTAATTATAGTTAATTATGCATAATTCCGTTTTAAATTTTTGTAAGAGCGGCAACATACTTTTCAAGACGCTCTATGCCTTCAAGTTTTGGAACATAATAGCTTTTCATAAGCTCATCTTTTTCCTTTGGAGAAATTGAATCCGGCAACTGATCTTCAAAAGGTACAGACTCAAATTCCAACTGTCCTAGCGTCGTTAGAACAGTATTCTGGTCGGAAGGATTCAGCAAAAGTGCCTGTTTTGTTATCTCTGTACTCTTATCTTTAATTAGCTGAGAATAAGACACACCGGGAGACTGCAATTCTGATTCATCTGTAACAACTAAAGGAACTGCTACCAGAAGGACTAATATTGCCGCTGCGGCAGCCCATATTGCCCTGTTCATTCGAATAACAGGTCTGTTGGCAACATGACTTGTCCTCCCTATTTTGTATAAAAATCTCTCTTTATGGCCCGGGATAAGATTCTCTTCCTCAAATCCCTTCCTGTTCTCATCAATAAAATCTTTAAGATTTTCCATTTCCCGTTAATTATTAATTAATATTTCTATTACTTCTCTTTGATTCGAGAATTTCCACAATCCTTGCCTTACCTCTGATATACTGAGACCTTACGGATGCTTCCTTCAACCCTGTAATTTGAGCAATTTCCTCATAATCATAACCTTCAAAAAGCAAAAGAGAAAGTACAAGCCGATATCCCGAAGCAAGTGAGTTTAAAGCGTTTTTTACATCTTCAACAGAAATTCCTTTAAAACTATAGTTTTCAACATGCTCGTTTTCGATTACAGGATTTTTTAACTCTTCTGATTTATACATCCCCTCCTCTACCTTTCTTTTTCTGAGCCGGTCTATTGATAAATTTATACAAACTCTCTTTAGCCATGCATCCCGCTCCCGTATAGTATCAAAGTCTTCTCTGTCAAAATATTTAAGCAGAGTGTCGTGCATAATTTCTTCAGCCTCCATACTGTTGTTTAGAATCCGCAGACTGGTATAGAAAAGTCTTTTATGGCACTCTTCGTAAATGACTTCCTCCCTCGAAGGAGTTTTTATAAAGTTTTTAAAAAGCAGGTTCATTTTTCAATTCTCTATCTTCTAAACGAAAGTTCATTTTGTTTGTTGCATAATTAATAAAAAATATTCCATTAATTAAGTCGTTTTGCATATTTTTGCATATCGAAAATAAATAATAATATAAATATAACATTTATGAATAATTCAATATATAATTTCCCACTGCCGGAGAATGAAACAATAAGAGAGTACCTTAAAGGAAGTGCGGACAGGGAAAAACTGGATGCGGAACTTAAGAAACAATCGGAAACTATTGTAGAAATTCCGCTTATTATCGGTGGCAAAGAGATATTCACAGGAAATACCGGCAAAGTAGTTATGCCTCATAATAAAAATAAGACTCTTGCAATTTACCACAAGGCCGGGGAGAAAGAGGTGAAAATGGCAATTGAGGCAGCAAAATCTGCACATAAAGTATGGTCCGACCTCAACTGGACAATAAGGGCATCGATAATGCTCAAGGTTGCAGAACTTATAACCACAAAATACCGGGCGGTGATTAATGCATCAACGATGCTGGGACAAAGCAAAAATATTTATCAGGCAGAAATTGACGCAGTATGTGAGGCTGCAGATTTCCTGCGGTTTAATGTTGCATTTGCATCTGATATATATAAAAGTCAGCCTGTTTCCTCTTTCAACCAATTAAACAGAATGGAATACCGCGCACTTGAAGGGTTTGTATTTACTGTCAGTCCCTTCAATTTTACTTCAATTGCTTCAAATCTGAATCTGGCCCCTGTTATGATGGGTAATACAACAATATGGAAACCCGCAACTACTGCAATCTTGTCGAATTACTATCTGATGAAGATTTTCTCAGAAGCAGGTATACCTGACGGCGTTGTAAACTTCTTGCCCGGAAGCGGAGCACTGATAGGAAAACACGTAATGGAGTCGAGGGACCTGGCTGGCATCCATTTTACCGGTTCCAATGCAACATTTAACTCTCTGTGGAAAGAGGTGGGAGAAAAACTTTCACAATATAAATCATACCCGAGGCTTGTTGGAGAGACTGGCGGAAAGGACTTTATTTTTGTGCATCCTTCCGCTGATTCAAAGGAGGTTGCAGCCGCTGCATTCAGCGGAGCATTTGAATATCAGGGACAAAAATGCTCTGCGGCATCCAGAATGTACGTTCCGTCTTCTCTGTGGAATGGGATAAAAAAGGAGATCACAGAGTTGTCGGATTCCTTTAAAATGGGAGATGTAAATGATTCTGACAATTTTATAAATGCTGTAATAGACGAAAGTTCTTTCGACAACATTGCTTCATATATCGATTATGCAAAGAATTCTCCTGAAGCGGAAATTATATTTGGCGGAGAATACGACAAGAGTATTGGGTATTTTGTAAAACCTACTCTTATCAAAACAACAAATCCCCATTTTAAATCGATGGAAGAAGAGATATTCGGTCCCGTTCTCACAGTTTTTGTATATGAAGACAAAGAAATTAATGCCGCTCTTGATTATTGCGACAGCACATCTCCGTATGCCCTTACGGGAGCAGTCTTTGGAAGGGACAGAATAGCCGTTGCGGAAATTTGCAACAGACTCCGTTATGCAGCAGGAAATTTCTACATAAATGACAAACCCACCGGAGCTGTTGTTGGCAAACAGCCTTTCGGCGGCTCAAGAGGTTCCGGAACCAATGACAAAGCGGGCGGAGAATTTAACCTTATACGGTGGGTAAGCCCCAGAACAGTTAAGGAGACATTCATTCCGCCTACTGACATCAGATATGGCTATATGAAATCAAACTGACCCTGCTTAGGGAACAGACCGAATAAACCTCCGGTATGTATAAACAGGACATTGGAGCCGGCTGCAACATTGCCGGCTTTAATTTCATTATACAACCCGTACATTGCCTTTCCCGTATAAACAGGATCAAGCACCAATGCTTCTTTGGAAGAAATTTCCGCTATAAATTTAAGCTCTTCGGGGCGGCTTAAGGCGTATCCTATTCCAACATATTTATCATTGATTTCTATGTCTGCAGTTGACATGTTCCACTCCTTCCCTGCCAGCCTTCCTGCCTCCTGGTTAATTTTGTCTATCCTGTTTGTAAAGTATTCAGAATCGTCACAAACGGCAAACCCTATCACTCTTTTGTTAAGATTAAGAGCCTTGTTTGCAATGCACAAGCCGGAATATGTTCCTCCGGAACCTACTGCAACAACAATAGTATCAAATTTAATTCCTTTCTCTTTTTCCTGATTGCAAATCTCTTCCATAGCTCCGTAGTAGCCCATGCTTCCAAGACCATTGGATGCCCCTTCCGGAATTATGTAGCACTTCCTGCCCTTCTTAGCGAGTTCTTCTGCAATTCCTGCCATTATTATATCCCTCGATTCCTTATATTCATCGGGTGTACAATATCTTACTTCTGCGCCGAACAATTTGTCAAGAAAGTAGTTGCCTTCAACTCTGGGAGGTTCGTTTATCCTGAGCAGCAACACCGATTTCAGTCCCAGCATAGTTGCTGCGGCAGCTGTTGCCCTGCAGTGGTTTGACTGAATGCCCCCGGTTGTGATGATAGTGTCAAAACCTCCGTCCAAAGCCTCTTTAAGAAGATACTCCAGCTTTCTTATCTTATTGCCGGATATTTCACTTCCGGTCTGGTCGTCCCTCTTAATATATAAATTCACGCCCCACTCTTTTGAGAGTCTCTCTGCTTTTTCTATTTTAGTTGGCAGGTTTGCCATGTTAAGTTTAGATGCCATAATTATGGATTATTTCAATTTATTTAATTCTTCATTTATAAACTTTACCATACCATTGAATTCCGCCTCTTCAAACAGTCTTGTCAACAACACAATTTTACCGTCTTTGTCAATGATAATGTTCCTTGTCACACCTGCATCCGGACCGCAAAACAGGGCGAACTTAGTACCGGCAGTATCAAGTGTCACAGGATATGTAATCTTCATGTCTGTCGCAAATTTTGCAGTAACTTCCGGAGTCTCTTTATAATCAATTCCAAGCAGAACAAACTTTGGATTTTTTTTGTTTTTTTGCCAGATTTCAGATTCAATAAACGGCATCTCTTTACGGCATACCCCACACCAGCTTGCAGTAAACTGAAGCATAACAAGTTTGCCTTTAAGGGATGAGAGCGTAATTTTCTTCCCGCCGATATACTCTATTTCAAAATCGGGAGCCATATCACCAACCTTAACAATATAACCCCTGCTATCCGCAATTAAAGAGTCGCTTTTAACAGATGAAGTGTCTGAGATTCCATTTTCTGATAATGCATTACCTTTATTGTTTCGGCAGGATAAAAGAGCGAGTGAAACAATAAGAATAGCTAAAAGTTTCGTTTTCATGTATTTTAAGTTTTGATATTTTCCAAACTATGCAAATTTAATCTTTTAATAATTAAAACTCCAACGGGGATTGGATTTTTAGCTATTTTTGCAATTCAATAATCCGATTTAAAATGAAACGAATTCTCTTTTATGTCACTATCATGATGACATCGCTTTACTCAGCCAAAGCCTCGGGTCAAAAACTCGAAATTGAGCAGTTTAAATCCATAGCAGATTCTCTCCAAAGCTTTTTTAAGCCAAAAGCATTTGTTGCCGGTAAAATTGCAATTCTTTCTGTAGAGAAAAAGGGAAACACGCTTCATCTTTATTTTAACTCGCCTCTTTCCGAATACTCCTTTCGGGAGGAAAACGTAGAGAAAGTATATTCAGTTGTGCGGTCGCTTCTTCCCGAAGAATATAAAAATTCTCCGTTGTTTGTATATTCAAACAGATCGGCAATTGAAGAATTTATACCTCCATTTTTCAGAGACAAATCCAAAGCTTATGCTCCGGTAAAGCCGGCCGTTGTTTCAAAATCTAAAAACAAAAGAAAGAAAGCAGAAAAAACGGCAGAACCTTTACAAAACCTCATTACAAAAGAATCTTCCCCGGTAAAAATCTCAATGGGACTTCAAAACAGGCACCTTGCAATCTGGCAAAGTCACGGATATTATTACGAACAAAAACTTCTACGCTGGGAGTGGCAGAGAGCCAGAATCTTTCAGACAGTAGAAGATCTTTATACTCAGTCCTATGTACTTCCATTTCTGGTTCCTATGCTGGAGAATGCGGGAGCTTCAGTTCTTCTGCCAAGAGAAAGAGATGTTCAGATTAATGAAATAATAGTTGATAATGACAATTCGGCTTCTGGATACAGCGAGTCCTCTGGAGATAAAAGATGGAACCACGCAGATTCCCTTGGATTTGGAAATCCCAGGGAAGTTTATCTGAGTGGCGAAAACCCATTCAGGATGGGCAGTTCAAGAGTTGTGAGCACTATTGAAAAAGGGAATCAGAGCTATGCAGTATGGACACCTTCAATACCTGAAAACGGGGAGTATGCTGTTTATGTTTCTTATCAGTCTGTTCCCGGGAGTACTCAAAATGCAGAGTATACCGTAACCCACGCATCAGGCTCTTCAAAATTCAGAGTTAATCAGAAAATGGGCGGTAGTACATGGATATATCTGGGAACATTTTATTTCAGAAAAGGGGACACCGGCCAGAATGTAAAACTTACAAACCTTTCTCATAAAAAAGGAGAAATTGTATCTGCAGATGCAGTAAAGTTTGGCGGCGGAATGGGAAATATTGCCAGAAAGCCTTCTGAGCAGGGTTCGGAAATGAACAGGCCAAGCTCGTCAACAGAACCGATTAAAAAAATTGTAGTTCCAATAAATGTTACTCCCGAAAAGAGCGGTTACCCGAGATTTACCGAGGGAGCAAGATACTGGCTTCAATGGGCAGGTTATTCCGATACAATTTATTCGCCTACCAAGAATGCCAATGATTACAACGACGACTACATGTCAAGGGGACGATGGGTAAATGTAATCAGCGGAGGATCTAAATTTAATCCAAAAGAAAAGGGGAAAAACATTCCGGTCGATTTGGCATTTGCATTCCATACCGACGCAGGAACAACCCTTAACGACTCAATTATTGGCACTTTGGGCATATATACGCGCTTTTCAAATGAGTCGGACCTTTATCCAAACGGAGAAAACAGAATTGCAGCCAGATATCTGACAGATATTATTCAAAGTCAAATCGTGGAGGATATCCGGGTTACATATGAACCGATATGGCAAAGACGGGGCATATGGGACAAATCTTATGCAGAATCAAGAACTCCGGTTGTACCGACAATGCTTCTTGAACTTTTGTCCCATCAAAATCTTGCCGATATGAGATACGGACTTGACCCGCAATTCCGGTTTACCGTTTCAAGAGCAATTTACAAAGGGATGCTTAAGTTTTTGTCACAAAAAGACGGCCTTCCTTATATTGTTCAGCCTCTCCCGGTTAAAGAGTTTTCTGCAACGCTTCACAGCGGGATAGCTCTGCTGAGGTGGACTCCGGTTAATGACACACTTGAGCCTACAGCAAAAGCAGAAAAATACATATTATATACAAGATTAAACGGAGAAGGTTTTGATAACGGAAGAGTTGTTGAGGGCACCAGTGTAACAGTCGATATTGAAGAAGGAAAAATATATTCGTTCAGAATTACGGCAGCAAACAAAGGCGGAGAGAGCTTCCCCTCAGAAATTCTTTCGGTTTATCAGGCTCCTGACGAAAAGGGGAAAGTACTTATTGTAAACGGATTTGACAAAGTCTCCGCTGCGACAAGCTACGCTACCCCTGATACCACAATGGGAGGTTTTATGGATTTTGAAGATCACGGAGTTCCATACATAAGGGACATCTCATACATAGGAAGTCAATATGAATTCCGGAGGGAAATTCCCTGGATGGACGATGATTCACCCGGATTTGGAGCATCATATGCCGATTATGAGACAAGAGTTATAGCCGGCAACAGTTTTGATTATCCGTACACCCATGGAAAGGCATTTGCCAGGGCAGGTTTCAGTTTTGTTTCGTGCAGCAGAGAGTCGGTGGAAAACGGTACAATTGACATGAAAGGATACAAAATGGTCGATTTTATTATGGGCAAACAGCGCCAGTATCAAATTGGACGTGGCGTTAACGCTCCAAAATTCGAAGTATTTTCAAAAGGGCTTCGGACAGCTATTTCCGAATACACTTCCCTTGGGGGCAATATCCTCATTTCGGGATCATTCATTGCCACAGATGTATGGGACAGCATTATTAACGACAAGGAGACACAAGACTTTGTTACCAGCGTTCTTAAATACAAATGGAGAACACATTATGCAAGCAAAACAGGAATAGTTAAAGGAGCGCCGAGCCCCTACTCTTTCGGCGGAAACTATTCGTTCCACACAGTTCCCAACGAAATGGTCTATTGCGCCGAAGCTCCGGACGGAATTGAACCTGCGGGAGATGGCGCCTGGACAATTTTCCGTTATGCCGACAATAATATTTCTGCGGGTGTTGCATATTCAGGATTTTACAAAATAGTTGCTTTGGGATTCCCTTTAGAAACATTGAAAACAGAAGAGGAACTTGACTCATTAATAAAGATGGTAATCAACTTCTTTGACAAAAAATAGTAATGGTAAGTAAAAAAAGACAGTCAGAAATAATTGAGCTGATAAAAAAAGAGGTAAAACCTGCTTTAGGCTGTACCGAACCGATTGCAGTATCTCTTGCAGTTGCCAGTTCTTCAGAAGCACTTGTAAAACTTGGATATAAACCGGAAAAGGTAGAGGTGAGTGTGAGTGCAAATATTCTCAAGAACGGCATGGGCGTTGGCGTGCCGGGTACAGGAATGGTAGGGCTTCATATAGCGGCAGCTCTTGGAGTGACATGCGGAAAATCGGAGTACAAACTCGAAGTTCTTAAGGATCTGGATTCTTTGTCAATAGAAGCTGCAAAAGAGATGATTAACGAAAAAAGAGTATCTGTTTCGTTATCAAAAACAACAAAAAAGCTATATATTTCTGCAAAATGCAAGGCAAACGGTCATACATCGGAAACAATAATCGAGGATGACCATGATTCAATCCGAAAAGTAATTCTTGACGGCAAAGTGATATTTGAGCTAACGGACGGACAAAAGAATGAAGACGGGTCCTGCAGCACAGAACAAAAGAGCACTCTTGACTATAATCTTGACATCAAAACGATATTTAATTTCGTACGTGAGGTGCCTTTTGAGGATATCAGATTTATGCTTGAGTCTGTCACAATGAACAAAGCTCTAGCAAATGAAGGCCTTCAAAATTTATATGGGCTTCGGGTAGGAAGAACCATACTAGACAACATTCATAAAAACGTATTCGGGAAGGGGTTATTGACATATTCCATGGCCGTTACCGCTGCTGCGTCCGATGCCAGGATGGCAGGATGCATCCTGCCGGCAATGAGCAATTCCGGAAGCGGAAACCAGGGTATTACTGTAACTATGCCTGTCATTGCCGCTGCAGAAACATTGAAATCTTCCGATGAAGATCTTGCCAGAGCTATTACCTTAAGTCACCTCATTGCAATCCACATAAAAGGGTATCTGGGAAAATTATCTGCGCTGTGCGGATGCGTTATTGCATCAACCGGAGCTGCATGCGGAATCGTTTATCTAAGAGGGGGAAACTACAATCAGGTTTGTTTTGCAATAAAAAACATGATAGGAAACATAACCGGAATGGTTTGTGACGGAGCAAAAGTCGGATGTGCACTAAAAGTAGCGTCCGGCGTTTCATCTGCTGTTCAGTCTGCGGTTCTTGCTCTCGACAACATTTGTATCTCCGAAAATGACGGAATAATCGAAAAAGACATAGAAAAGACGATTCGTAACCTCGGATCGATTGGTTCGGTGGGAATGAAACAGACTGATACCATGATACTCGACATCATGGTTTGTAAATAGGATACAGGGTATCTGCCGATTTGTCAGATTTCCCTGTTATATTCTCTTTGGTACATCTTTTGATTTTCCCTTTTGCACAATTATATGTTTTAAATTAATAATAAGATACTATGCAAAAAGGGACAATTGGTGTTACAAGTGAAAACATCTTTCCGATTATCAAGAAGTTTCTCTATTCCGACCATGAAATTTTTCTGAGGGAACTTATTTCAAACGCAGTCGATGCAACTCAAAAGCTAAAAGCAATCTCATCTACCGGAGAATTTAAAGGAGAAACCGGTGATATCAGGATAAAAATAAGTTCAGATCCTCAAAAGGGAACAATTACCGTTAGCGATAACGGTATCGGAATGACCGAGGAAGAGGTCCAAAAATACATAAATCAGATTGCATTTTCCAGTGCAGGCGAGTTTCTGGACAAATACAAAGATCAGCTCAATAATATCATAGGCCATTTTGGCCTTGGATTCTACTCGGCTTTCATGGTTTCAAAGAAAGTGGAAATTCAGACATTATCGTGGAAAGAAGGTGCTGAGCCGGTAAAATGGAGTTGCCTTGGAGATCCGTCATACGAAATGACAAAAGGCAAACGCAAAGAGAGAGGAACAGATATTATTCTTCATCTTGACGATGAATCAAAAGATTATGCCGAAAATGACAAAATCAACTATCTTCTCAATAAATACTGCAAGTTTCTGCCTGTAGAAATTGTATTTGGAAAAGAGACCGAATGGAAAGACGGCAAACAGGTTGATACCGATACAGACAAAATTGTAAACAACCCCTCTCCTCTCTGGACAAAAAAACCGGCGGACCTTAAAGAGGAAGACTATATGGCTTTCTACAGAGAGTTATATCCAATGCAGGAAGATCCTTTGTTCTACATCCATCTGAATGTGGATTACCCTTTCAACCTAACAGGTGTACTCTATTTTCCAAAAATCAAGGATAAGATAGAGATGTCAAGAAACAAGATTCAGCTTTACTGCAATCAGGTTTTTGTTACAGATTCTGTAGAAAACATTGTTCCGGACTTCCTGACTTTGCTTCATGGTGTCATTGATTCACCGGACATTCCTCTGAACGTTTCAAGAAGCTACCTTCAGTCCGACTCAAACGTAAAAAAGATATCCAGCCACATAACCAAGAAGGTTGCAGACAGGCTTGAAGATCTTTTCAAAAATGAGAGACAGTCACTTGAAGAAAAGTGGGATAATCTCAAGCTTTTCATTGAATACGGAATGCTCACAGATGAGAAATTCTCCGAAAGGGCAGAAAAATTTGCTTTGCTTAAAAATACAGACAGCAAATATTTCAGCTATGAAGAGTACAAAACAGCAATTGAGCCAAATCAGACCGATAAAAACAAACGCCTGGTTTATCTCTACGCTACCGATGCCCAGGAACAATACACATATATCGAAAGCGCAAAAAACAGAGGCTATGATGTATTGCTGTTTGACAGCCAGTTAGACGCTCACTTTGTAAATCTGCTTGAGTCAAAATTTAAAGACAGTTCTTTTGTAAGGGTAGACTCAGATCATATTGACAAACTTATTCTTAAAGAAGAGTTAACAAAACCGGACCTTACCCAGGACGAGCAAAAAGACATCTCTGCTGCCTTTGAAGCAGCTCTGCCGGCAGGATCGCACTACAGCGTAGTAATTGAAAACCTTGGGGAAAATGATGGCGCAGTGTTAATTACAAGAAGCGAATTCATGAGGCGTTACAGGGAGATGAGTGCGATGAACGGAGGAATGAATTTTTATAATTCACTGCCCGAATCATATACTGTTACCGTAAACTATCAGCACCCAGTAATTAAAAAGATTATTGAAGAAAAAGATGAAAGTCTTTCAGGTACCGTTACGCAAATTGGCGATAAATTAGCTGAACCTAAATCTTTGCTTGCTAAGATTAACGAAAAGACAGGAAAGCTCAAAGAAGAAGAGATTGACAAGGCAGACAAGGATGAAAAGGAAAAATTAGAGTCTGAAATTGAAAAGTTAGAAGGAGAGAGAAAAGAACTTATGTCAAAATTCGGAAAAGAAAATGACCTTATCCGTCAGGTTTGCGACCTCGCCCTCCTTTCAAACGGGATGCTCAAAGGTGAAGATTTAAGCCGCTTTGTTAAAAGAAGCCTTTCATTAATAAAATAAAGGGTTATCATAATTTTGAAGCAAAAGCGTAACAAATTTTGTTACGCTTTTGTTAATTTTATAAGTGAATGAAAAGAGTAAATACTTAAATTTATTTTCATGTATTACATTTGCAACAAATTTATGAATTTATGAAAATAGACAGATTTTTTCAGTTATTTGTAGTAAAAGAGAAGAAGTTTTACCCTCTGTATATCGCTCAACTAGAGATAATTAAAGTTGCGGCGGAAGATCTTAAATCTCTGTTTCTCGAGAGTAACCCGGAACTGCAAAAAGAGTACTACAAGAAAATAAAAGAGCTTGAGACTAAGGGAGACAAAGTCACAGCGCAGATTTACGATGAACTTAACAAGACATTTGTAACTCCTTTCGATAGAGAGGATATACACATTCTTGCTTCAAGGATTATTGTTAAGAAATGCAACAAAATTAAAGAAATTGAACATAAGGTAGATGATCTTTATGAGGAGTTTAACAGCTTTTTGTTTGATACCGAAAAAGACGCCATCGAACTGGTTAAACATAAAAATATTGTTCAAAGCCTTGAGGACACAACAGACAGGGCAAAGGATATCAGCGACACAGTTCGCTCCATCATAATTAAACTTGCATAATTAAAAGCTATGTTAACTATTGTAATAGTAGCCATATTTATTGCCCTCCTTTTTGATTTCCTCAATGGGATGAATGATGCAGCCAACTCAATTGCAACAATTGTCTCCACAAAGGTGCTCTCCCCCGGGGCTGCTGTGTTATGGGCAGCATTCTGGAATTTTGCCGCTTTTTTCATTTTCGGAGTAAGCGTTGCAAATACTATGGGAAAAGGAATTGTTGATTCATCCGTTGTGAACCCTCAGCTAATATTGTCTGCTCTTATCGGTGCAGTTATGTGGGTTTGGGTTTGTACACACTACGGTTTGCCAATCAGCGTATCGCATGCCCTTATTGGAGGTCTCATTGGACCTGTCTGGTTTACTTATGGAAGCGGAGCGCTCATAGCTACCGGTATTTTCAAAATCGGGCTCTTTATTGTTCTTTCACCACTGATAGGTGCCGTGCTCAGTTTTATTATGATGAGCATTACTATGCTGATTTTCAAAAAACAACACCCTCTAAAAGTTGAAGGCATTTTTAAGGTAATGCAGCTTTTTTCTTCTGCAGTTTTCAGTCTTGGCCACGGAGGAAACGACGCTCAGAAAACAATGGGGATAATAGCAATTCTGCTATTCAGCGTATCGGGAACAAACTCATTTATTGACACATATCTTTATGCAAATACAGGGGAATTCCACGTACCCCTGTGGCTGACAATTACATGTTATTCAGTAATTGGTCTCGGAACAATATCAGGCGGATGGAAAGTGATTAAAACTCTTGGAGACGGACTTGCAAAACTCAAACCTGTTCAGGGTTTTAGTGCCGAGACAGCAGGTGCACTGACTCTTATTGGAACAGCCGTAGCAGGAATACCTGTGAGTACAACACACACTATAACAGGAGCCATTATCGGAGTCGGGATTACTAAAGGAGTAGCCTCAGTAAAATGGGCAACTGCAAAAAACATTGTAGCAGCCTGGGTATTTACAATTCCGGCAACATTGGTTATATCCGGACTTATTTACCTTTTAATAAATTCCGTTTTTTAATTTTTAATACCGGCCGGCTTTTTTTATAAGTTCCGGGAGCATATCAAGTCTTTCGGAACTTACCATTGGTGCAATAGAGCAAGCGGTGCTCAGTATAAAACCTCCTCCCCTTTTTCCGGTTTCAATAATCTTAAGAATATCGTCTTCAGCCTTTGCATCATCTGCATACAAAAGGGAATTGATTGAGTCTATGTTCCCTTTAATGAACATTTTACTGCCAATCCTTTTGAATGCATCTTCAAGGTCAACATTACCTACTGGTTCAGGGTCCAGACATTCAAGACCGCTTGCCCCGGACTGCTGCATCAGTTCAAGCCTGTCGTCAATATGTCCGCAGGTATGGATATAGACATGCTTTCCGCAATTCCTTATCTCTTTTATAAACTGACTCTCATAAGGCAAGACAAATTCACTGTAGTGTTCAGGTGAAATAAATCCCATGCCGGCAAAAGGAGATGAAATTTTCACTGCATCTATCGGATATTTGCACATCTCTTTTGCAAGAACGGTTATTCCGTTTGTGAACTTCTGAAGAATCTCCTTGCATTTTTCCGGATTGAGAATAAGTGATATAAGAGCCTGTTCGTATCCGAGAAGATCCAGCAGATAATCGAATGGCGAAGTTATTTCACCATGAATTGAATATTCGCTGCCAACCATCTCCTTAAGCTTTAAAAATATATCAAAAGGATGGTCCTTGTCTATTTTAAAATACAGGTCCTGAGATACCGGGATATAATCAATAACTCCGGGGACATCATTTTCTATGTCAATATCATCAATGCCTTTATGGACGGGTTTATTAAAATACTTAACCATAGGCAAATCTGTCCATGAATGGAATTCGCTTCTGTCCGCAAATACAATCTCCTGCTTTCCCTCTTCCAATTTATTGAACGAAACTATATTATTCCTCCAGTCCGGAGAATGTCCGTGTAAACTTACAAGTATCCCGTCAAACTTAAATCGTTTGCATAGCTCAACGAGTCCGGATGCAAAAACATCGCCATCATACCAGAATTCTGCCGGTGACGGCTTAAGCTGCTGCATCATGGAACCAATGCTAAACTGGCACATTAACGGTACCCTGTCCGGCTTTTGCAGGTTCATGGCAGCCAGTACCCTCTCTCTTGGTGTATAACTCATATTCTATAATTTAGATTTGTACAAACAATCATTTTCGCCACAGCTCCGGCATCCGTATTCACGAAAAACGACATCTCTCCCGAGAGCAATTGCTCCGCTTACGGATTTAACCGGGTTCATAAGGCTGCTATCGGTAAGAGTAATCCCACACTGGTTTTCCGGAAAAAATCCAAACAATTTGCTCTGTTCTCTTACATTCCATCCACAATACCCGGGGCTGTATCTGTTTGAATATCCCATGCCGGCCGCCTGTGCATATTCCCTAATCCTTTCATGCATATATTCTGCAACACATTCGGCAAACTGTGAGGCAAGGAAGTCAAGCATAAAGTATTCGAACGGATCCTGCCGCTTCCCGTCAATAATTCTCTTTGCATCATTTCCCAGTGTGGATACAAAGAGTGCAATTCTTTCGGCTTTTCCGAAAGCATATTTTACTTTATCTCCGGTAATGAACCCGGATTCCTCCTGTTTAATTACCGTATAAGCCCCTTTCGCAGTAAGAGAAGACAGCAATGGAACAAGAGCAAGCGTTGCTTCCCTGAACTCTTCGCCTGAGTGTTTTAAAATCTCTCTTTTATCCAGAGTGAGGGAAGAGAGTTCGATATTATATTCAACGACTTCTCTCATTGGTCAAAAAGTTTTTCTGCTGATGATAAATTTATCTCTTCTCCAAAAAATACCAGTTCGCTTCTTAAAACCGGCAAACTGTAGTCCATAACTGAAACATCTCCGTTTACAGCCTGAATTGTCTTTACCGAACCGTCGTCCATCCTCACGAAACCTTTGGCCCTCATCATTGGTTTCAATATCTCTGTCAGTTTTTCAAGATTGCGCGCCGATATTTTTTTTGCAGTAACTAAAGTATTTACTTTAATATCCGGAGGAGAAGACAATGGCTTAATATCGGAAACAATTATGTTTGTAAGTGCCTGAGCATTGCTGCAGTCGCTTTTGATTATTTCAAGTTCATTTTTATCTGGTTTTGCAAACTGAGAATATTCAATATTGCAAAAAGGATTAAGTTCCCTGACTCTTCTTCCCGCCGAAAGAGCTTCTTCTCTGCTGATTTTATCGCATTTGTTAACAAGCACCGTATCTGCAATCCTTACCTGATTTAATACTGACTTTAGCATGCCCGACTGCTTCACGAATACCGGAGCATCAATAATTGTAAATGCCCTTGCAAATCTTGTTTTTCCGGATAGAACAGGATTATTTAGCATTTGCAATATTGCCAGCGGATCTGCAAGGCCGGTAGCCTCGATAAAAATCTTATCCGGTTTGAATTCTTCAATAAACGCAGCAAGAGACGGAATAAAATCATTTAAGAGACACAGGCAAAAAACCGAGCCTTTATTTACCTCCAGCACATAGAATGGCTTTTTTGACTGAGCAAGAATCCCGGAATCAATATTTACAGACGAAAATTCATTTTGTACAACACCTATCTTCACACAATCTCCCATCTCCTCAATTATGTTTCTGAGAAAACTGCTCTTTCCGCTTCCGAGAAAGCCCGAAACAAGATATAGAGGTACAGTTTGTGCCGTCATTATTATATCTCCCCGCTTACAGCTTCGGTTAATATTTTTATGGGAGGTGTTATTGAAACGAATTTAATCTTCCCGTTTATGCATATTGTTGGTATATTCTTTACTCCCAGACTCTTCATCATCAAAAGCCCCTCCCTGGTTTTGATTTTATGTTCAAAAATCTCAATCCTGTCGCCGAAAGACGGCTTCAGACGGTTAACCAGTTCCATCATATACTGACATGGGGCACATGAATCTGAATCAAGAGTCACGACATCTATCACAACCCTGTTTTTTGACCATCTTCCGCTTAAATCCGGCACTTTCTCATCATCTGCCAACACAGAAGTTCTGCTTAAAAATTCCTGCCTGTAATCGTCTCTAATCAATTTGCTCACTGCAACAAGATTTTCAACAGGAGTATTCATGGGCAAATCGCATCCCGGAGCTAAAACAAAACCTTTATTGCCTCCCGTGATAATGCAGTCCAGAGCGTCTCTTTCGGAATCCTCACTGCTTCCAAGCAAAAGAGTTGTTGTGAGTTTGAGGTTCCCGCCAAAGCTGATACCGTTTGAAAGGGCTATGTCTTTAACTGTTTTGAGCGAAATATTTTCGTCAACAGATATATTGTCCGGCCTGCAGGCTGCCATCAGTTCCAGATTGTGCTCTGCCTGGCCGCAAACAAAAAATGAGCTGAGCCCTTTTTTTTCTCTGATGAAGCTAAAGATTTCACTAACTGGTTCCGAAACAAATGCCTCGAAAGAACCGGGGTCAATCTGGCTGGTCATGGGGTCAACAATTGCAACAACCGTGCATCCGGCAGAAATATAGAGTTCCGACATCTTTTTTGCCACTTCGGAACAAAATGCAATTACGCTCCTGACCTTCTCCGGATCTTCATACATTGCTGTAAAAATTTCCGTTCCCATAAGGTGCAGGGCGAGTGTGAACGGTCCTGTCACAAGCCCGAAAAAAGCTATATCGGGATACTTTGTGCATAAAATTTCTGCCGCCTTAATCA
>JAGDMC010000119.1 GCA_017860395.1 Bacteroidota bacterium
AAGAGAATATTATTGAATATCATACTCCAAAATCCGGCTGGTGGAGTTACTTTATTGCACTTGGTGCACTGATTATATTTTCTGTTAGTTACCCTCATACATCCATTAAAATTGGAAACTCGGTAACAGATATACCATTCTTTATCCCTTTCCTCACCTTGCTTTTCGCAATTTTCGGATACCTCTCATTGCGCAAATCAGTTCACTTTTTTGTATTGAATCTTCTGTTCTTTACAATAATATTCCTTATTGCCGGAGTAATGGGTTACGGCTGGTACATCGGGGAAATTTCTGCCCTTTTCCTTGCGCTTGGTATTTTAAGCGGGATTGCAGCAAACTATACTGCAAATGAAATTGTGGGAAAACTTGTCGAAGGGGCAAAAGATATTCTCTCTGCCGCACTTGTTGTGGGACTCGCTGCAGGAATAATTGTTATTCTGGAAGAGGGTAAGGTCATTAATACCTTACTTTACGAAATGTCACTTGCGATGAATGAAGCCGGACGGGTAAGTTCGCTTGGAGCAATGTATATGATTCAGACTTTTATAAATCTTGTAATCCCGTCCGCCAGTGCCAAGGCTGCAATCACAATGCCAATAATGGCACCGTTTTCCGACCTGATAGGGGTGTCTCGGCAGTCAACAGTAATGGCATTCCAGTTTGGCGACGGATTCACAAACATGATTACTCCAACATCCGGGGTTCTCATCGCTGTATTGTCAATCGCACGCATCCCTTACGCAAAATGGTTCAAGTGGGTGCTGCCTTTTATACTCCTGCTCATTGTCGTTGGCTTCCTGTTGCTTTTGCCAACCATTTTCATGCAGCTGAACGGGTTCTGATTTATTTCGGCAATCTGCTAACATACTTCCCATAGTTTGGAGAGTCTTCGTCAACAGCCACTTTTCCGCGGAAATAAGCAGACGGTGCTGCTGCCGGTTTAGCTGGAAGTGCAGGAAACGAGCCTGTGGAAATGTAAGTGAGACAGGATTTTACCCAATCTTCATTAGCTCCAAAATCGTGATACAAATCGTCCGGTCTTGACTGGTCCGGGGCTATTCCATCTACATAGTGACCTTCTCCAAGGCTGTTTACACTAAAGAAACAAATTGGGAGGAAAACATAGTCCGGGCTGGTGTAATTTTCTGCAGGATATGGAAGTACATACATCCCGTTAGGTTTGCCATAAGTAGTTGACCCTACCTGAACGACACTCATCAGCGGTTTGAATCCATTGATGATAACCTCACTGGCAGATGCTGTGCCTTTGGAGCCAAGGATGAAAAGTTTGTCCAGATTAAGAGAGCCGGCAAGGCGTTTTACCCGGGTTATCGTACTCTCCTCGCTATCGTACTTTGAATATTTGTCATTGTGTTCCCTGCGGGCCACAATTTTTCCTTCTGCTGTAGATGGTGCGATGTAGTTGGAAAGCAGTGCGGTCGCTTCTCCGTCTCCACCGCCGTTGTACCTGAGATCCAGAATAAGTTCTTTAATACCGGCAGTCTTGAATGTTGCCATTGCCTGCTCAATATCGCTCAGCATAGTTGCATTGAAGGTGTAATAGTTAAAGTATCCGACAGGACGCGGGAGCCCGGGAAATTCTGCAGAGGTAATTACTTCTGCTTTCAGAAATGAGCGGGTAGAGATAACTCTTGAGCTGGCAGTAAAGGTTTTTGAAACACCGGCCAGGTCTTTAAAGGTAAATGAATTTGTTGTTTTTGCCATTTCTGTATCAAAAGTATTCAACCGAACAAGATCCATAACAGGAGTTCCATTGAGATGAGTCAATTCCCATCCGCGTTTAACGCCATTTTCAGATAAAGGGGTATTTGGAAAAACATATCTCACGCGAATTCCGTAATCGTTGTAATAATCGATTGCCTGAGCGTATGAAGCCCCGTAGCTTGTAGATGTACCGGCTTTGTTGTCAAGATAGTCTGCGCCCGTCATCATCCATGACCATCTGTCCTGGCTCACAAGATGCGCATCGAAATAATCGAAAATTGTTACATAATTAGTTGCATTTATAGTCGCAGGAACATCTTTATACCAATAGTAAACGTCATGCATCATTTCGCTGACATAGTTGTACTGCTTTTGCTTTTCCGTAACAACGGTTATTACTTCTTCAGGAGTACATGACGAAAATACCGAAGGAGACAGAATAGCAATAGTTAAAAACAGCAATAATTTTCTTTTCATATAATATTTCATTTTTTCTATCTTTTAGTATACAAATCTAAACATTTTAGGACCAATTTTGTTAGAGAATAAATGAATTTTAAATATAATAATCAGCAATAAAATAAAATCTAAAATAATATCAATAATGAAAGACCTTAGATTAATAGAAACAAAGGGCATTTTTGCCGCAAAAGGAAACGGACTTACACTTCTTGGCAATCAGGTAAAAGTTGGAGATACTGCTCCGGAAATCGTTGCTTCGGACAACACCCTCGCGGATGTAAAATTATCGGACTTTAAAGGTAAGGTGGTAGTATTAAGCGTATTCCCATCAATTGACACACCTGTATGTGCTACGCAGACAAGGACTTTTAACAAAAAGGCAACTGAACTTTCAAAAGATGTTGTAATTCTTACATTGTCTAAGGATCTGCCTTTTGCTTTGGGCCGTTTTTGTGCTGCCGAAGGTATCAGCAACATCCACACTCTGTCGGATTTTAAATTCTCAAATTTTGGTCTTGAGTATGGCTTCTTAATAAAGGAGAATCAACTGCTTGCCAGAGGTGTTGTGGTTATCGACAAAAAGGGAGTGATTAAGTATAAAGAGATAACCAAAGATATTGTTGACGAACCAAACTATGACAAGGCAATTGCCGCGATAAAAGAGGTTCTGTAGGGGGGAATGCATCTCTTCTTCGAAGGGGTGCATTTTAGTTATTTATGTGTGTGAAGGTGTTCGGAAACGGGCACCTTCTTTGCTATATGCTTCCGTGCTTTGTCTTTTTAATGAGGAGGTGGATTGTCACACCTATGCCTATTGCGACTAAAATAAGTCGGATAAGCAATTTTTCGGTGGCAAAAATAATTGTTGCACCAAGAGTGAACCACAAAAGAGTTATGGTTCTTATTTTCAGACGCAGAGGAATTCCCTCTTTAGATAAATATGAGCGGATATATGGGCCTAAGTGTTTGTTGTTGAGGAGCCATCTTAACCGTTTATATGAAGAATTCATGTAGAAATAGGCTGCCATGAGCAGAAACGGTGTTGTGGGGAGCAGAGGCAGAAAAATTCCGATTACGCCAAATCCAATGAAAATAGAGGCGAGGGCTATGTAAATATGTTTTTTCAACCTTACAACTTTAGCGGAAATTTTTAACTTTGCAAAGATACCTACTTAAATAAGACTAAAAAAATCTAAATTTTTCTTAACCCGGATTAACTCATGGAAAACTTCACAGCCATTGTCAATCAGGTGAGCTCGTTTCTTTGGGGGTGGCCAATGATAGCCCTCCTGTTGGGAACACACCTGTATCTCACGATTATTCTAAAATTTCCTCAGAGAAAACTTTTTACTGCAATTAAACTTTCCGTTACAAAAGACAAGGAGGGAAGCGGAGACGTAAGTCAGTTTGGCGCTTTAGCAACTGCTTTGGCTGCAACAATAGGCACCGGAAACATTGTCGGAGTTGCAACTGCTGTTTCTCTTGGCGGTCCGGGTGCTGTGTTCTGGTGCTGGATTACCGGCGTGCTTGGTATTGCTACAAAATATTCTGAAGGATTGCTCGCAATCAAGTACAGGGTAAAAACTTCAGATGGGACAATGCTGGGAGGGCCAATGTATGCATTAGAGAGAGGTCTTAAAATGAAATGGCTGGCTATTGTTTTTTGTATTTTCACAGCAGTTGCTGCCTTTGGAATTGGGAACACAGTCCAGGCCAACTCAATTGCACTTATTGTAAGCGAAACTTACTCGATACCTACTTATATTACCGGAATGTTTCTCAGTATTGCTACCGCTCTTGTAATTCTTTTTGGTGTTAAAGGAATTGCCAAGGTTTGTGAGACTCTCGTACCTTTTATGGCATTCTTTTATATTATGGGCTGTCTGTTCATCCTTTATATAAATGCTCCGTTCCTGAAAGAGACGTTCGCGCTAATAATTGATTCTGCATTCAACGCAAAAGCTGCCGGAGCCGGGTTCCTCGGAACGACGGTTATGATGGCTGCCCGATACGGTATTGCCCGCGGTCTGTTTTCAAATGAATCCGGCCTGGGTTCTGCCCCGATTGTTGCCGCAGCTGCCCAAACCCGCAATCCTGTTCGTCAGGCGTTGGTTTCATCTACCGGTACTTTCTGGGACACAGTTATCGTTTGCGCTTTAACAGGACTCGTTCTGGTAAGCACAATCCTTGCCTATCCCGATATTGACCACACACAGGGAGCAGCTTTGACTAAAGCTGCCTTTTCCAAGGTACCTTTCGGTTCAATAATTCTGACAATAGGTATTATAACATTTGCATTTTCAACCATTCTCGGCTGGAGTTACTACGGAGAGAGAGCCGTTGAATATCTGGGCGGAAAGAGATATGTCTTTTCTTACAGGATTGCATGGATTATTGCAGTTTTCCTAGGTTCTGTAGTGAACCTTGGTTTAATCTGGAGCATTGCAGACAGTATGAATGCACTAATGGCTATACCTAACCTTGTTGCATTATTGCTTCTCTCCAGAGTACTCATTAAGGAGTCAAATAAGTATCTTCGCCCTGGTCACCTGAACGATATCGATACCGACGAAATACCTTGCCTTGCCGCCCCTGTAAAAAGGAAGAAATAAGCTCTACGCCTTCGTCGGACACTTTCAACCCCTGGGGTAGCTCCTTTTTCCACGGTAAAATATTTCAAGACACTTAAAGGATGCAGAAATGCATCCTTTTTTTAATCAGATATATTGAATGATGTTCATAATCGCATTGGACATACTCAGCCGGAGGGAACGAAGCATAGCAAAGTGACTGAGGATGGACTTGTACAATGCGATTATGAATATTATGCATTGTTTATCTCATAAAAAAAGGCCAACCTTTCGGTCAGCCTCATAGATATAAGATATTTTACCGGGGCTACAAGAAACTGTATTTCTTACCGTATTCAAGCATCTGTTTCAGGAAGTCAGAAGGATATTCAACTTTATAGTCAATTACCTTACCGTCTTTCTCAACAGGTATAATCTCAGGATTAATAAAGCCGCCGT
>JAGDMC010000120.1 GCA_017860395.1 Bacteroidota bacterium
GAAGAGGATGTCCGGCTTCATACCCCGCATTTTATGGAGGTAAAGAAGCTCTTCACTCATTATGAGTTTACATCTCTTTTAAGGCAGATTCCTCAACTCGAACAGATTTTCATTACAGATGAGATGATGTCGGATATATCTGTCCGCGAACCGGAAGCAGTAAAAGCTAAACAAGTTGAGTACAGGATATCCTCGTTGCAGGAGGTTCTTACAGCTGCTCTGGAAAGCAAACAAATTGCGATAATGGCCGATGCAGGCAATATTTTTGTCTTTTCGGACGGGCTTGTCTCTTTCACCAGCAAAGACAATCTTTTACCGCTTAAGGAGATAATAGAGAATGACGAAATTCTCAAATGCGGCTACGATTTAAAATGGGCAATAAACCTTTTCCGGGATTTCTCGGTGCAAATGAAAGGTTATCTTGCAGATATAGAGCTCATGCACTATCTTATAATGCCGGAGCGGTCACATAAACTGGAAATTCTTTCACAGTCCTATCTGTCAGTTGATGTCGAAAGCCATAAGGAGATGGTACAGGCGGATCTTTTTTCCATGCAGGCTTCGTCTGATGACAAAATTGAAACGGACCAGATTGCAACACGTATCTCCGTTTTAATCCCTTTATATGAAAAGCTCAAAAGCGAACTCGAACGAGAAGAGCTTCTTTCTCTGTATGAAAGTACAGAAATGCCTCTGCTTTATGTTCTGGCCGATATGGAGTATACCGGAGTAAAAGTAGACGAGGAAATGCTAAAAGATTACGGGCGTGTACTAAGCGGGGAACTGGAAGCCATAGAAGCTTCTGTACGCGAGATGGCATCCGACAATACTCTCAACCTCTCCTCGCCAAAACAGCTTGGAGTTATTTTATACGAAAAGCTGAAACTATTGCCAAAGGATAAAAAAAGCAGCAGCAAAAGCCTTTCCACCGACGAAGAAACACTTTCGGAAATAATAAACGACCATCCTATTGTAGCTCAAATACTTGAATACAGGAATATTAAAAAACTCCTGTCCACTTATATTGAGCCACTCCCCTTTCTCATTTCACGCAAAACAGGCAAGATTCACACAACATACAATCAGGCTCTCACTGCTACCGGAAGGCTCAGCTCAATTAAGCCAAACCTGCAGAACATACCAATCCGCACAGAAAGAGGCAGAGAGATCCGAAAAGCATTTATTCCGTCCAGCCCCGGTGGTGTCATTATGTCTGCAGACTATTCTCAGATTGAGCTCCGCCTCATGGCACACATGAGTCAGGATAAGGATTTCATTGATGCATTTCTGGCAGGAAAAGACATTCACTCTGCAACTGCTTCTAAAATATTTGGTATTCCCGAAGAGCAGCTTACCCGTGAACAGAGAAACCGGGCCAAGGTTGCCAATTTTGGCATAATATACGGCATCTCTGCATTCGGTCTCTCCCAAAGGCTCAATATCCCTAGGGGCGACTCAAAACAACTCATTGAGGATTATTTCAGAAATTATCCCGGCGTTAAAGACTACATCTCCGGGATGATAGAACTGGCAAAGAAAAATGGGTTCGTAACTACTATATACGGTAGAAAAAGATATCTCCCGGACATAGCATCCAGGAATCCTGTCGTAAGGGGACTTGCAGAGAGAAATGCAGTAAACGCTCCTATCCAGGGAAGTGCCGCAGATATAATCAAGATTGCAATGGTGCATCTTTTTGACCGGCTTAAAGAGGAGGGCATAAAGAGCAAAATGGTCCTTCAGGTACATGACGAACTTGTTTTTGATGTTTTGCCGGAAGAGAAGGACAGACTTTCTTTTATAGTTAAAAACGAAATGGAGTCTGTTGCAAAACTTTCTGTCCCTTTAACCGTTGAATGTCAATATGGAGAAAACTGGCTCGAAGCACATTAAAAAAATATCAGACAAATCACTTGTCGAACAGGCGCTTCAAAAAAGAGAGGAGGCATACTCCGCCATTGTGTCCCGGTACCAGGAGAGAGTAACCAAGTATATACTTCTGCTGGTTTCCAATAACGACGATGCAAAGGATATATCTCAGGAGACGTTTGAAAAAGCATTTGGTATGCTTCACAGTTATGACCCTCAGTACGCTTTTTCCACATGGCTGTTCACAATTGCAAAAAACTGCTGTATTGACTTTTTGCGCAAACAACGTTTAAATGTCCGTTCAATAGAGACAATGACAAATTCCGACGACCCAGGGGGAAGGTCCTCATCTGTACCGAGCCCGGAAGAGAATTTCATTTTTGAACAGGAGATAGACAAACTTAAGAGGCACATTGAAAAGCTGCCTGAGCGATACAGAGAAGTGGCTGAATTGAGATTTCTTCACGAATATGCCTATGAAGAGATTGCAAAAGAGTTAAATTTGCCGCTTGGAACAATAAAGACCCGCATAAGAAGGGCAAAAGAACACCTTATAAAAGATGGAAAATTTAATCTATACATACTTTCCTGATCTCACAGAAACACAGAAGAGACAGATGTCGGCACTTTTTCCGCTCTATAGCGAGTGGAATGCAAAAATCAATGTTATTTCAAGAAAAGACATAGACAACTTGTATCTCCACCATGTTTTGCACTCTCTGGCGATTGCCATGCTTATTAAATTCCCCGCAGGCTCTAAAGTGCTGGATGTAGGGACAGGAGGCGGGTTTCCCGGAATCCCTCTTGCCATATTGTTTCCGGATGTTTCTTTTTATCTTTGCGATTCAACCCTGAAGAAAATTAACGTCGTAAAAGAGGTATCATCTTCTCTTGGACTTAAGAACGTGAGAGCAGCGCAAGTCCGTGCAGAAGAGATTGATGAAAAATTTGATTTTGTAGTATCCAGAGCTGTTGCAGAGTTAAAAAAGTTTCTTCCTTGGGTTTGGAAAAATGTAGAGAGAGGAGAAATTGCAGGAGTCAAAAAAGGAATCATCTATCTTAAAGGAGGTGAGCTGCTTGAAGAAATTTCGGAGGCTCAGGCTTTATTGAAAATTGCCCCCCAGATGGTAGGAAAACATGAAATATCCAACTGGTTTAAAGAGCCTTTTTTTGAAGAAAAGAGCATTTTATACATAAAACGGTAGCATAATATTTGCGATTAAAAACATTTTATATATCTTTGCACTCCATTTTGCGAAACAAATAATAAGTTAAATATATCATGAAACGCACTTTTCAACCATCATTACGCAAGCGTCGCAACAAACACGGGTTCCGCGAGCGCATGTCAACACCTAACGGGCGTCGCGTATTAGCAGCTCGTCGTCGTCGCGGACGCAAAAAATTGACAGTATCTTCTGAAGATCGTTTCTAGTCCGTTTTAAAATACAGTTTCAAATAGGCTGACCTTAATGAAGGTTGGCCTTTTTTTATTTATTTCCAGTGGAGTGCAAATT
Organism: Bacteroidota bacterium; assembly: GCA_017860395.1. Taxonomy (GTDB): domain Bacteria; phylum Bacteroidota; class Bacteroidia; order Bacteroidales; family UBA932; genus Bact-08. The sequence goes on from JAGDMC010000120.1 coordinate 3,387, forward strand.
GAAACCTTTCTGATATTTATTCACCGCCTATTAATTGATTAGAGCTTGTGCGTCCTCGCGTCGCTTCGCTTGTTCCGGCCGAATCGCCATAATCAATTAATAGGCATATGAGAAGAACACCTGAATCAAAATTACAATCAGAAATGCTTGACTTTCAATCAATAAAAAAGTACTCTCGCAATTATATGGAACTTGAAGTTGTAGGTTTTCAATAATAATTTTTGTTCAACCAGCAACAACTTCCGCCGAAGGCGTATACCTGCGACGCAGGAGCACCTAACTTGCCCCTTCTGTAGGCGGCGAGTTGAAAATCTTATTGCATAAACATTACATTGCCACCTGATTGATGAGGACGATTTGGCCGGAACGGAGTGAAACGCAGCGAGGACGCACAAGCCCTCATCAATCAGGTGGCAGTGGATAAAAGGCAATAAGAAAAAGCAACCCGACGCCGGCAATTAATCATTTAAGCTCCTTAATTGTTATATTTGCACTTTAAAACTAATCATCAATGATACATAGAATTGGTTTTGACGAGGCCATGGAACTCTACGAGAGCAAAGACCTTAACTACCTGTCAAAACTTGCAACAGATATAAGAGAAGCCAAAAACGGCAAAAAAGTATTTTACAACAGGAATTTCCACATCGAGCCAAGCAACATATGCGTGCACAGGTGTAAATTCTGCTCTTACCGCAGAAACGATGCTTCGCAGCCCGGCGCTTGGTCTATGGAAATTGATGAAGTAAGGGAATACTGCCGCGAAAAATTCAAAAACGGCGAAACAGAAGTTCATATAGTTGGAAGCGTTCATCCGGACAGAGACTTCAATTACTATTTAGAGTTAGTTGAAGCGGTACGGGAGGAACTTCCGAAGAGTGTGTCAATCAAGGCCTATTCAGCAGTGGAAATCGACGATATGACAAAATCTTCCGGGCTCACTCCTACTGAAGTTCTTAAGGCACTTAAAGAAAAAGGGGTGGATTTGCTTCCCGGCGGCGGAGCAGAGATTTTTAATCCGGAAATCAGAAAAATAATATGTCCCGACAAGTCCGACGCAAAAAGATGGCTGGAAATTCACAAAGCTGCTCACCAGCTTGGAATGAGAACCAATGCAACCATGCTTTTCGGGCACATGGAGACCAGAAAAGACAGAATTGAACATCTTATGGCTCTTCGCGAGCTTCAGGACGAAACAAACGGTTTTGATGCATTTATCCCTCTCCTGTTTAAAGCAGCAAACAACACGCTGTCCCACCTGGGAGAAGCGAGCATAATTGAAACGCTCAAGACTTTTGCCATCACCCGAATTGTACTGGACAACATACCTCATATCAAGTCATACTGGCCCATGCTTGGTAAAGACCTCTGCCAGCTTTCGCTTCTTTATGGCGCAGACGACATAGACGGAACAATAAATGATTCTACCAAGATTTACAGTATGGCAGGGTCAAAAGAGGGGAACCCGCAAATGACAAGCAGCGACCTGGAAAGAATCGCTTCCGAAGCAGGTTACGTTGCCGTTGAAAGAGACAGCTTTTACAATGAATTATCAAAATAATAGTACTTTTGCCTAATAACAAAAACCATGAAAAAATCGCTGACAAACAAAGAGTGGATGAAACACTGGTTCACCAAAGAACTGCTAAAGACAGCAGCAATCTTTGCCGGGGCACTTATTCTGATAATAATTTTCCTTAATATAATTACCCGGCATAATTCCGAATTCGAGGTTCCGGATTTCTCCGGGATGAATATTGAGCAGGCAAAGGAAATTGCAGATGATGCAAGTCTT
>JAGDMC010000121.1 GCA_017860395.1 Bacteroidota bacterium
TTCGGGCCAAAATAGAATTCAAGCGGGAAAGTGACCTCTTCGCCATCGGTGTAAGGAAGAGACATCTCTGCCGTACAATTCATCAGATCTTTCCCGGTCTCTGTCTGCGGATAAAACTGGTATTTAAGAATACCATTGCTGAATCCGTTTTCTGCAACAAGTATTGCCGAAAAGAACTGCTGCTGAAAAGCGAACCATTCAAGTTTTGTCCTGATGTCCTTCTCTGCGTTGTCTTTTCTCAGGCCAAGATCTTCAACACTTTTATCATTTGGAAATTTATAAACAATTGTAGAATAGTTCTTTTCATTGTCATATCCCTTTTCAAGACGCGGAACATCCATTCTCCACTGAAGGTCAATCGATGTTACATTTCTCGGAATCAGCTTATTCATTCCAACCATAGTAACATCCAGCGAAACCAGATAGCTTTCTTTTGGAAGGGTGTATTTGTACTGAATATATGACAAAGAGTCAAAATAAAGCTTGTATGTAAGGGACGAATCGGTTGATTCACTCTTTTCAAAAGCGAAATTATCCGTTTTTATCTCTTCATTAGTATAAAGCTTTAGTGCAAAATTGCTTTTGTTTTCTCTTACAAGCATTAAATCCAGACTGTCAAATGTAAAATAGTTTTTAACCTTTACAGATTTTGTCTGAGCTCCTATATTTGTAAAATCAATTTTTATTTTACTGTTTTCCAGGGTGGTAATCTCTTCAGGAGCCTTACTTGCCTTAATGAGCATTGAGTCTTTGTATGAAGAGAAATTTGCCTCGGCAGAAGTTGAGTCAACCGTTGCCGCCTGGACTACTGATTTTGAAGCTGTATCCAAATTTGCAGTACCCGCATTTTGAGCGGCCTGCAAATTTTTAGCTATTACTGTAGAATCACTTTTTGCCTTTATCTCTTGCTGCTCATTAAATACTTTTGAGTTGTACCAGCTGAAGACAATTAAAATGACACCAATTATTACAAATCCTAAAATGGAATTTTTATTCATCTGTCGCTATTCCTGTTGATTATCTATTACTTTTATCTTCTCCTCTATCTGGCCAAGTTCTTCTTTGGCTTTTTCAATTTTCTTATCAAGTTCCAGTAGCAGAGCATCGGCATTTTTGGATTTTGCGAAAAATCCCATATTGTTTTCCCAAACAAGGATATCATTTTCCATTTGCCTGAACTTCTGAACAAGTTTATCACGTTCCGACCTTATTCCTCTGTCTCCTTTTCCTGAACCATGAAGGTCCTTGATGTGTTTCTTGTAACGATCTATTTTGTTTTCTGTGTCGTTTGAGCGTAAATCGGCAAATTTTGTATCAATAGCATGTCTGTATGCAGCCTGAACTCTCTCCTTTTCTTTTATTGGAACAAATCCAATTTCACTCCAGCGTGTCTGAAAATCCTTGAGCGCTTCAACATTCTCAGCAACTTTTGTGTCCGGCTTATATTCATTAATCTCCTGAATGAGATCAAATTTTTTCTTTAAATTTACTTCGTATGATTCGTCAACTGTGCTGAAATGTTTTGACTTGCTTTCAAAAAAAGCATCACATGCGGCACGGAATCTTTTCCATACCAAATCGGACTGTTTTCTGGCAACCGGTCCTATCTCTTTCCATTTTTTCTGAAGATTGATAAGCTGATCTGTGGTTTTTTTCCAGTCATTGCTGTCGCGCAGAGTTTCGGCCTGTTCACACAGGGCAATCTTCTTGTCAAGATTGTCCTGCATCATTACCTTGAATTTTGAATAAAACTCTCTTTTGGCATTATAGAATTTATCGCATGCAGCACGAAAACGGTCGTAAATTTTCTGATTTTCCCTTTTTGAAGCAAAACCAATTGCCTTCCAGTCGTTCTGAAGTTGTTCTATTTGTTTTGAAAGAGCATTCCAATCCTTGTTTTCTGAATCTTCAATATTCGCAAGAGCTTCGGCTTTTTCACATAATTCATCCTTCAATTCAAGATTTTTCTTCTGATCGTCTTTTAACCTTTCAAAGAACTCCTGTTGGCGCTTGTTTATATTGGAAGTGGCTTTTTTGAATCTCTCCCAGATTTCTTCACGAAGTTCTTTTGGAACAGGGCCAAGTTCACGCCATTCTTCATGCAATTTCTGAAGCCGTTTAAATGCTTCAACCACATTTGGCTCATCAATGAGAACTTCTGCCTTTTCGCAAAGAGAATTCTTGATTTCCAGATTTTTCTTCAGGTCAAGATCTCTAAGTTCATTATTGATCTTAACATAGTCGTAAAATTTCTCTACATAAAACTGATAGCTTTCCCACACATCTTTATTATGGGACTGAGGCACCGGACCAACAGACTTCCATTTGTTCTGGAGTTCGCGGAAAGCCGGAAATGTATGGTTTAGGTCTTCCTGTTTTTCAAGAAGAGATTTCAACTCTTCGATGAGAGTAAGTTTAATATGGAGGTTCTCCTCTTTTTGCTTTTCTATGTTTTGAATGAAGCTTGTCCTTAAAGCCTTGTAATTTGAATACAACTCTTTGAACCCGCGTTCCAGTTCGGCAAAAGGATTATTTGAAACTGTATTTTCGTCATGTTCTTCTTCAGAAGAATCTGCGTTATCTGATGGTAACTGAAATCCTATTGCAATTTTTTCCCTCTTAAGTGCCTTGTAAAATGCAGCTTTTATGCCTTCGGCATATTTATACATCTCCTGCTGGTCTCCCTTGTCAACCATCTCCTGAAAGATATCGATTATCTCTCTGAGACTCTTGTTTGAATGGTCGGGATATTCCGAATTTATTTCTGGATTTAATTCTAAATTTTGCGGAATTTCAGGTATGATTTCCTCTGCGATCTGCTCATTTAAGGCTTGTGTGTTCTCTTCTTGATTCATTATTACAAGACAATTAGGTTTATTAACCCGCAAATATACAAAAAAAGTTTGCCAACGCGGTGATTTATGTAAATTTGCATCATGATACGAATAGATATACTATCTGTTGTTCCGGAACTACTTGACAGTCCGTTGAATCACTCAATAATAAAACGGGCAAAAGAAGGGAATCTGACAGAGATTTTTATACATGATATAAGAGATTACGGGAAAGGCAAATACCGGCAGGTAGATGATTATGGTTTCGGCGGAGATGCCGGTATGATAATGATGATTGAGCCGGTTTATAAAATAATCTCCAAGTTGAAAAACGAGAGAGAATATGATGAAATAATATACATGAGTCCAGATGGAGAGCTTCTTACTCAGGGGATTGCAAACCGTCTTTCGTGTCTGAAAAATATCATTATTCTCTGCGGGCACTATAAAGGCATAGATCACAGAATTCGTGAACACCTCATCACAAGTGAAATATCCATTGGAAATTATGTCCTGAGCGGCGGAGAGATCCCTGCCGCGGTTCTGGTTGATTCAATAGTGAGACTGATACCCGGAGCTTTGGGAGACGAGACATCTGCTTTAAGCGATTCATTTCAGGATGAGATTTTAGCTCCGCCCATTTACACAAGACCTGCCGAATTTAACGGATGGAAAGTACCTGACGTACTGCTGTCCGGCAATCCGAAACTAATAAAAGAGTGGCAGGAGGTCCAGTCATTTGAAAGAACACACAAATTAAGACCGGATTTGCTTAAAGAAAAAGACGGAAAAGGGAATATTTAGAATCCGAAACTGTCTACCTTAACCTTCTCCTGTTTTTCAACTGTAGGTTTCTGTGCAGTCTTGTGCACTTCGTTTGCAGATACGGTAATCGCCTTTTCCGGTGTTGCAGGACATACATACTGACATCCTCCGCATCCTATACAAATATCCTTGTTGAGCTTAGGAATAAAAAGCCCTGTGTCTCTGTATGGAATCATTGTTATCGCCTTTGTCGGACAATGTTCGTCACATGCTCCGCAATCTGTCTTATCTGTATAAACAATACATTTTTTCAGGCGAAAATTTGCCCTTCCTATCTGGGTAAGTTTCTTCTCTTCCAGCGAAAGGGGTTTTAGCGCTCCGTTTGGACAAACCTGATTACAAACAGTACAGTCAAATCCACAGAATTGTTTTTCAAAACTTAATACAGGCATCAGGATTCCGTCCAGTCCATACTGAGTGGTGGCTGGCTTGATTATTCCGTTGGGGCAGGCCGATATACAGGCCTGACAGGCAGTACAGTTCTTTTTTAAATTCTCGATGCTTCCTGCTCCCGGAGGAGCAATTCCGGTAATTTTTGGAGCAGAATCTATTTGCCGCGGAAAGCCTAATGCTCTTGAGGCAAGCAGTGTTCCCATTAAACCCATGGCTATAATAGCCTCCCTCCTCTCTCTTGACTGAAGTTTGCCCTGATTGTTGTCCTTTGTTGTCTCTTCTTTTATCTCCTTTTTCCATGAAAATTTATATGAAATCGCCCCTTTGTTACATTTGATCATACAATCGAGGCATGCAACGCATCTTGATTCGTCAATTTTGCATGAAATAGCATCTATACATCCGCTTTTGCAATTTTGAAGACACAGAGTACAATGGGTGCAATTTTGACTGTTAATCTGTGGTTTAAACATTGAAAATCTTGATAGCAAACCCAGAAAAGTACCAACAGGGCAAATAGTATTGCAATACAATCTTCCCCAGAATGCACTCATAACAATTATCAGGATGAGGAATGCCGCAGCAAAAACAAATGACCCTGCAACAAACGTCGAATAAGTTCTAAAAAATACAGATTCCGGCACAATTGAGGAAAGTCCGTTCTGAATCAGTTGTTCCCCTCTGCCAATAAGTTCGGTAGAAATCCTTCCAAAATTTGAATAAGGGTCCAGATAGGATATGACTGATGTTATTCCAAAAATAAGCGAAATTAGGACAAGTGCAAGCAATGAGTACCGCAATATACTCTTTGGCGAAGAATAGCTGAATCTTCTCTTTTTCTTGCTTTTAAAAAAACCGGCCACTTTTGTGAAAATATCCTGGAGTGTTCCAAGAGGGCATAAAGTGGAACAATATACTCTTCCAAAAAAGAGTGTCAGAATTATCAGTAAAGAAAAAATTATACCCGAACCTGTAAATGCGCCAAGAAGTGCCGGTACAAACTGAATTTTGAGAAAGTTTGCGAAAAACAATGTTTCCCTGTTTGCAAAATAGAGAAAATTAAGGGTTATAACAAC
>JAGDMC010000122.1 GCA_017860395.1 Bacteroidota bacterium
CCTCACCTTTTAAAGATAAGACCCCATTACTTAACCTAAACTTAAACTATGAAAAACTTCAGTTTAGAAATAAACAAATTGCGTGCCAAACTTTTATTCGGCAATACGTAATTTTGCGAATTTTAAGAGCAATGTTTTTCTTCCTCCTTGGTCAAAATCTACTACTGCTCTCATATTCAAGAAGTCACCTTCGAGTGAAAAAATAGTTCCATATCCGAAACGGTCATGCTCCACCCTCATTTTCTCTCTTAGTTTCTCCACAGGGTCTGGTATAAATGGGGTCGTTCTTGGCTCAGATTGTAAAGAAATTTTTGAAAATGCGGGAGCGCTTTGTGAAGGAGACGAACCGGTATTTTGACCCGAAGGCCCAAATCCGGAACGCGGAGATGTGCTATTTGTAAAAGCGGAACCCGAACCAGAATTTGGTTTTGCAGAACCGGGGTATCTTGAATTTGAAGGGCGGTTATAGCTTTTTGTGTAATTTAAATCATCTGAAGGGCTGCCCCATTTATCAAATAAGCCTGTCGATACATTTTCCGAATCTGATGCCGGCCAGTTTACATATTGTTTGTCAATCTCTTTAAGAAACCGGCTTGGCGGATAGTTTACATTGGCTCCCCAGCGAAAACGTGACTGGGCATAAGAAAGAGTTACCCGCTTTTTTGCCCGGGTGAGCGCAACATAAAATAACCGTCTCTCCTCTTCTATCTCACTCTCACTACTGGATGCGTTAAGACTTGGGAAAAGGTTTTCTTCCATTCCTATTACATATATATAAGGGAACTCCAGACCTTTTGCCGAATGAACAGTCATCAGGCTTATTTTGTTATTGTCCTCCTTGTCAACTTTTTCATCTACGGCACTCATGAGAGAGATATTTTCGAGGAAATTCTCCAACAAAACGCTGTCACTTTCCGGCTGACCCTCCTCTGATTGAGAGACTGCAATCTGATTTTCGCCTGTATTTAAATCCGGATTTGTATCATTCCGTTCCTCATCAATAACTCCGCCAAGAGCATCTCCCTCAAACTCCTTAATGGAGTTGAAAAGTTCTTCCACGTTTTCTACCCTTGCCTGACCTTCAATTGACGTATCGGATTTCAGAAAGGTCATATACCCGGAACGTAAAACAATCTCCATCGATATTTCATAGGCATTTACAGTGCGGACTTTTAAAGATACTTCCGAAATAAGTTTTGTAAATTCCAATAGCCGGGCAGCTGCGGCGGCTTTGATGCCAAATGAAGCAAGGTCTCCTGTATGCAGTGCCTCCCACATCGAAACAGAAGCAGCACCTGCCGCCGCCGCCAGATTGTTCATGGTCGTGTCTCCAATTCCTCTTGGAGGAACATTCACTACTCGTCTCAACGCCTCGTCGTCTTTTGGATTTACAAGCAATCTCATATAGGACATCACATCCTTTACTTCGGCTCTGTCGTAAAAAGAGTGACCGCCATAAATTTTATATGGAAGCGATCGTTTTCGCAACGCCTCCTCCACAACGCGCGACTGTGCGTTGGTACGATACAGAACAGCAAAGTCGCTGTATTCTGCCTTTGTGTCATAAATATTTGAAAGGATGGAAGACGCCAGAGTAAATGCCTCTTCCTGATCGGTATATCCTTTAACTATCTCAATTTTTTCTCCGGTATCTGCTGTAGAAAAACACTCTTTGTTTAAACGGTTTGAATTCCGGGATATGAGACTGTTTGCGGCTTTCACAATTGTTTGCGTAGAACGGTAGTTTTGCTCAAGCTTGAATTCCTTTGCTTCGGGATAGTCTTTCAGAAAATTAAGAATATTCTCAATTCTTGCCCCCCGGAATGAGTAGATGCTTTGAGAGTCATCGCCCACGACGCAAACATTTCTGTGACCGGATGACAATTTCTTCACTATAAGGTATTGAGAAAAATTCGTATCCTGATACTCATCTACAAGTATAAAACTGAACCGGTTGCGTAATTTTTCAAGAACATCAGGGAAATCGCGTAAAAGAATATTGGTATTCAACAATATATCGTCAAAATCCATAGCTCCGGCCTGCCTGCACTTCTTCTCATAAAGCTGATAGATTTCTCCAACCTTAGGTTTTTTCCCGATTGCATCCCTCTGAATCAATTCTGCATTTGAAAGGTATGCAGCCGAAGTTACAAGATTGTTTTTAGCCATCGATATCCTGGAGAGAACCTCATTTGGCTTATAAATCTTTTCGTCCAGACCCAGCTCCCTGACACAATTGCGGATTGCGCTTCTCGAATCCGAAGTATCGTATATCGTAAAGCTCTTTGGAAATCCCAGCAATTCCGCGTCTTCTCTCAGAAAACGAACAAAAATTGAGTGAAAAGTACCCATCCACAGATTTTTTGAAAGCGAACTTCCCACCAGTGTGGAAATTCTTTCTTTCATCTCCTTAGAGGCCTTATTAGTAAATGTCAACGCAAGAACCGAACCGGCTTTGTGCCCGTGATTCAAAATGTTAGCTATTCTACACGTTAGTACTCTTGTTTTCCCGGAACCCGCTCCAGCCACTATCAAAGAAGGCCCTTCAAATTGTTCAACTGCTTGACTCTGAGCAGTATTCAACCCCTCACATATATTAGAAAATTCTCTATTCATTAATGCCAAAATTACAAATAATGTGTATCTTTGCCGCAAATTTTAAGGAAAAAGATGTCAAATAAAATTCGATTACGCAAAGGTTTAAACATTCCTCTAAAAGGAAGTGCCGAAAACCACATCGCTAAGAACATCTCACCTAATATAATTGCAGTAAAGCCAACTGACTTTAAAGGCCTCAATCCCAAGCTTCTTGTAAAAGAGGGGGATCTGGTTAAAGCCGGAACACCTGTTATTGCAGATAAAAAAAGGCCGGAGATTCTCATTTGTTCTCCAATTAGCGGGACTGTTAAAGAAGTTGTCCGCGGAGAAAAGCGAAAACTTTTAGAAATTCTTATTGAATCCGATAAGAAGCATGAGTATCAACAAATAGTTACCCCTAACTTTCGTAAGGCAACGCAAAAAGAGCTCAAAGAGACTCTCCTTGCCGGCGGGATGTGGCCAATGATTAAACAGAGGCCCTATGGAATAATTCCAAGCCCTTCAGTCGAACCGAAAGCTATTTTTATATCCGGGTTTGATACTTCACCGCTTGCTCCAGATCTTGATTTTACGTTAAAAGCTGAGTTTGAACATATGCAGGTTGGAGTTGAAGTACTCTCTAAACTTACAGGCGGAGGCGTACATTTAAGTCTTAATGCCGATAATTTTGCCGGCAGTCCTCTGCACAGACTCGAAAAAGTTTCTCTTCACGTTTTTGACGGACCTCACCCAGCAGGAAACGTTGGTGTTCAGATTCACCACATCAGCCCCATTAACAAGGGAGATATCGTGTGGACACTGGATTTATATACTCTCGCAGCAATAGGCCGTCTCTTCTCGAAAGGAGTATTTGATCTTCGCAAGATAATTGCAATCACCGGTCCAAGAGCAAAACAGCCATGCTATATTGAAACCCTTCCGGGAATGCCAATGAGCGATATAATGGAGTTTGTTGAACTCACTCCGGAGAAAAAGAGCGGTGAACTTTTACCGGTTCGCTTCATCAGCGGGAACGTTCTAACCGGAGACAACATTGGAGAGAATGGCTCTCTTGGTATTTTCCACAATCAGATTACTCTTGTTTCCGAAGGTAAATACAGAGAGATGTTTGGCTGGAGCAAACCATTCCGTGCCAAAAAATTCAGTTTTTCTCACTCATATTTTTCATGGCTCACGCCTTCGAAAAAGTACTCTTTAGACACTAACCTGAACGGCGGAGAGCGGGCATTCGTTATGACCGGCGTGTACGAGAAGGTTCTTCCTATGGATATCTATCCGATGTACCTTCTTAAAGCCATACTTGCCGAAGACATTGATAAGATGGAGGCTCTCGGAATTTACGAAATTATTGAAGAGGATTTTGCTCTCTGTGAATTTGTATGTCCTTCGAAAACCGAAATTCAGGAAATTGTTTCCAAAGGTATCGATTTGATGATTAAAGAAATGTCTTAACCGGATAAGTGATGAAAGCATTAAAAAATCTTATAGATAATATTAAACCTACATTCAGCAAAGGGGGAAAGCTCAGTTTCCTTCACTCAACATTCGATGCATTTGAGACCTTTCTTTATGTACCGGAATATCTCACAAAAAAAGGAGTGCATGTCCGCGATTCAATAGACCTCAAAAGGACTATGACAATTGTTATAATCGCGCTTTTGCCTGCACTTTTGTTTGGTATGTATAACACAGGCTATCAGTACAATCTCTCTGTCGGCGGATCGATGGATTTCATGCAGATGTTTTGGTACGGATTCCTTAGGGTTCTTCCTCTTGTTATTGTCTCGTATGTGGTTGGACTCGGAATCGAGTTTGCTGCTGCACAAATCAGAGGACACGAGGTAAATGAGGGCTTCCTTGTTTCAGGTATGCTGATACCTCTTATTATGCCGGTTGATGTTCCGCTTTGGATTCTTGCATTGTCGGTTGCATTTGCCGTTATTGTAGGAAAAGAGGTATTTGGAGGAACAGGCATGAACATCTGGAACCCGGCACTTCTTTCAAGAGCATTTGTATTCTTTGCATATCCTTCTCAGATATCAGGAGATAAAATCTGGATATCCGAGCTTAGTAGCGGACAGGGTGTTGTAGACGGTTTTTCCGGAGCTACTCCCCTTGCAAACGCAGCAGCAGGATCGCCAATTCCATCGTTTATGGATATGTTTACCGGTTTTATCCCGGGTTCAATTGGCGAGACTTCGACAATCGCAATTTTAATTGGCGCAGCACTATTGATTTTTACAGGAATAGCAAGCTGGAAGATCATGGTATCTACTTTTGCCGGTGGATTACTTACAGGTCTTTTACTTAATGTCCTTGCAACTGATCCTTCGTCTTATATGGCTATGCCTGCCTGGAACCACCTGGTTATGGGCGGATTTGCCTTTGGAGCCGTATTTATGGCAACAGATCCTGTTACCGGTTCTCAAACCGAGACGGGGAAATGGATATATGGATTTTTAATTGGAATGATGGCAATATTGATACGGGTCTTCAACGCAAACGAAGACTCAGGAGAGCCGTTATAAAATAAATAAGGAGAACAACAATGGACACAAATAAAAACTTATATACAGTAATATACTCAACAGTTCTTGTTGTAGTTGTTGCTGTCGTTCTTGCTCTCGCCTCATATCTTTTAAAAGACAAACAGGAAAGAAATATTGAGATTGAAACCAAGCAGATGGTTTTAAAATCAGTTCACCTGGGGACTGAAGCAGCAACTGCAGCCGACAAGGCTAAATACATTGAAGATTTATATTCAAAGTATATTAAAGATACGACAATACAAGAGGGAGATATTACTCTTCAGATGTACATCTGTACTCTTGACACAAAAGACAGAATCTACATATTGCCTGTTCACGGAACCGGTCTCTGGGGTCCAATCTGGGGATACGTTGCCCTGAAGAATGATTTCAATACAATTTACGGTACAACTCTTGACCACAAAGGAGAAACTCCGGGCTTGGGAGCAGAAATCAATACCCCTGCATTCTGTAAACAATTTGAAGGAAAACAGATATTTGAAAACGGGAATTTTGTTTCAATATTAGTTGTAAAGGGCG
>JAGDMC010000123.1 GCA_017860395.1 Bacteroidota bacterium
TTTGCTTGTCATGTCCATGATTATTTATGGAATTGCATTTGATTTTTTCAACATATCAGGTTCGCTGTTTATAGAAACAGAAGCCAGTCCGGAAATCAGAGCAAGCGCACAGGGGCTTTTTATGATTATGACCAACGGAATAGGTGCATTTGTAGGAGGCTGGGTAAGCGGCTGGGTTGTGGATTATTTTACAGCTACAGACGGAATGAAAGACTGGCAAAGTATATGGTTTGTTTTTGCAACTTACGCTCTGATATTGGGAATACTATTTGCAATTTTCTTCAGATACAAACATGTTCCGAAGGCAGCTTGATGATTTGTTAATATGAAATTTGAAAAAACAGCTCAGGATCCGGATTCTTCCGCACGTTGTGGTTTGCTTTACACCGATCACGGAATTATCGAGACCCCAATCTTCATGCCGGTTGGAACGCTTGGCACCGTAAAAGCGATATTGCACAGAGATTTAAAAGATGACATAGGGGCCCAGATTATTCTTGGGAACACATATCATCTATATCTTAGACCAGGTACAGACATTATCCGGAAAGCCGGAGGGCTCCATAAATTCAGTTCGTGGCAGGGACCTATTTTAACAGACAGCGGAGGCTATCAGGTATTCTCTCTTGCACAAAACAGAAAACTGACAGATGAAGGATGTACTTTCCGCTCCCATATTGACGGATCTAAACACCTGTTTTCTCCGGAAGGTGTTGTGGACATCCAGCGTATAATTGGAGCGGACATTATTATGGCACTTGATGAATGTCCTCCCGGAGACTCAAATCATGCCTATGCAAAAAAATCGCTTGCTCTCACGCAAAACTGGCTGCTCAGGGGATGTGCCCGCTTTGACTCAACTGAGCCGCTTTATGGCTATTCTCAGGCATTTTTCCCTATTGTTCAGGGGTGCGTATACCCCGACCTCAGAAGAGAGGCTGCAGAGCTGGCGGTTGCGCTTAACCGGGAGGGATATGCCATTGGAGGGCTCTCTGTTGGCGAACCAACTGAAATAATGTACCAGATACTGGAAGTGCTGGACCCTGTTTTACCTAAGGATAAGCCCCGATATTTAATGGGCGTGGGAACACCTGCGAATATACTTGAAGGGATAGCGAGAGGAATTGATATGTTCGATTGTGTTATGCCTACAAGAAACGCAAGAAACGGCATGCTTTTCACATCGGAGGGGATGATAAATATAAGAAACAAAAAATGGGCCGATGATTTGTCGCTGCTGGACCCGGATGGAGTATCTTTTGTTGACCACACATATACAAAAGCATATCTGAGACATCTTTTTATTGCCGGTGAGATACTGGGCGCACAAATTGCCAGCGAGCACAACCTTGCATTTTATCTCTGGCTGGTAAAAGAGGCAAGAAAACATATTGCGGCAGGGGATTTTAAACCCTGGAAAGATAACATTGTTAAGCGGCTTGAAACCAAACTATAGTCATTATGAATTTCAAACCAACAATACTGGACAGATACATTATCAGAAAGTTTATCGGCACTTATCTGTCGGCACTGCTCATTATAATTGGTATTGTAATAATTTTTGACATAAGCGAGAAGATAGACAACTTTGTTCAGAATCAGGCTCCTCTTAAGGCGATTATCTTTGACTATTACGCCAATTTTGTTCCGTATTTTATAAATATGTTCAGTCCTCTGTTTGTATTTATAACAGTAATATTTTTCACATCCAAACTCGCCTCGGACAGCGAAATTGTAGCCGTACTGTCGGGAGGAATCAGTTTTAACAGGTTTCTTTATCCGTATATGATTTCTGCTGTATTCATAACGATTTTCAGTCTCATCCTTAACCTGTATATCATACCTCCGGCAAATACAAACAGGATAGCTTTTGAGGAGCTGTATGTAAAAAAGAAATTCCTCAACACAAACCGCAATATTCATTATCAGCTTTCTCCCGGCGAGTATGTGTACATGGAGTCTTTCAATAACCTCAACAAAACGGCAATGAAGTTCACCCTGGAAAGTCTCGACGGACACAAAATAACTTCAAAGCTTTCTGCGGAAACTGCTGTATGGGACAGTACAAAACAAGGATGGACCCTTTATGACTACTACATAAGATCCTACAAGGGGAATGTTGAACAGATAGAGAGCGGTAAAATTAAAGATACTGTCATAAACCTTACATTCAGCGATTTGGCTACCCGAAAAAATGTGGTGGAATCATTGAGTTTCAATAAACTTAATGAGATGATAAAGATTCAAAAACTGAGAGGTGATAAAATGGTAAAATATGCCCAGATTGAAAAACATACCAGACTGGCACTTCCATTTGCCGCAATAATCCTTACGATTATGGGCGTATCTCTCTCTTCAAAGAGAAAGAGAGGAGGAATAGGCGTTAATATCGGAATCGGGATTACATTAAGCTTCTCCTATATCCTGTTTTTAAGGTTCAGCCAGATGTTTGTCCACTCCGGAGTATTGCCTCCTTATATAGCACTGTGGGTGCCTAATATGGTTTATGGGCTGATAGCCTATTTCCTCTACAGGATTGCCCCAAAATAGGGGCGCAGGACTTCTTAAATCTGTTTAAGGCGTATTGCTGAGAGCATGTCGTCAATCATCTCTTCCATCCCCCATTTTGGTTTCCAGCCCCACTCTTTGCGGGCGCAGCTGTCGTCCATATAGTTTGGCCACGAAGCCGAGATTGCATCCTTCACCGGATCTACATTATAATCAAACTTTGCAGAAGGAACTCTTTTGCTGATTGCAGAAAACAACTCTTTTGGAGAGAAGCTCATTCCTGTTACGTTAAAGCTGTTTCTGTGAATAAGGGTTGCAGGATTGGCATCCATAAGCTGGGTTGTTGCCTCAAGAGCATCCGGCATATAAAGCATATCCATATATGTGTTTTCGGGTATCTGACAGGTATATGTTCCCTTACGGATTATCTCATAGAATACTTCAACGGCATAATCTGTTGTACCTCCGCCCGGAAGGCATCCATTTGAAATAATTCCCGGGAATCTTACACTTCTCGAATCGACACCAAACCGTGAATAGTAATAGTCACTCAGTAACTCTCCGGAAACCTTGCATACCCCATACATTGTATTCGGGCGCATAACAGTATCCTGAGGAGTATTGTCGTGAGGAGTATTGTTTCCGAACGCACCTATGGAACTTGGTGTGAAAATTGAGCATTTGAACTCTCTTGCCAGTTCGAGGGAATTAAGAAGGGCTCCCATATTAACCGACCAGGCAAGCTGAGGGTTCTTTTCGCCGGTTGCCGACAGGAGGGCAACCAGATTATATATTCTGTCTATTCTGTTCTCTTTAATAATTGCTGAATATGATTTAACATCCAAAGCGTCAAGTGTTACTGACCTTGAAATATTGCTGAGGCGTTCAACTACCTCGGGCCTTACATCGGCAGCGATTACATTATCGTAACCATAATTTTTTTGTAAATGTGGAATTAACTCCGTACCAATCTGTCCGCCGGCACCAACTACTAAAATATTCATATGTTAAAGAAAATTATCTTTTTGTAAGCGAAATGAGGTACAAATGTATGAATTTTATACTAAATCTTTGATTTTAATTCCATATTTCATTAAATGTTTATTTACTTTTGTTATATGAACGGAGAAGAGTTGTATGAAGTCATTTCTGCTTTGTCAATAAAGGCGGGGTTTATCGATTTTGGCGCAGCTCCCGTTGAAAAACTCACAACAGAAAAGCTTCATCTGGAAGAATACATAGCTGAAGGGCATAATGCCGGTATGGGATATATGGCAGGAAATATGTCGCTCAGAGAAGATCCGGGGCTGCTTTTAGAAGGAGCAAAATCGGTATTGTGCTTTCTCGCCCCCTATAAGCCGCTTGTTCTTCAGGATGAATCTCTTCCCGGGATAGCCTCTTATGCATACGGCATGGATTATCACAGGGTAATAAAAGACAAATTGTTTAAAATCATAAAAGAGATAAAAGCGCTTATCCCGGAGGCAACAGCAAGAGCTTTTACAGACTCTGCGCCGGTTTTTGAAAGAACCTGGGCCGCAAAAGCCGGACTGGGTTTCATAGGTAAGAGCACTTTTCTCATCAGCCGGAGTCACGGGCTGCATACACTCATTGGAGTGATAATTCTTGACCGGGAAGTAAAATATGGCAAGATGGTACCGGCCGGGTGCGGAAAGTGCACTAAATGCCTTGATTCCTGCCCTACAGGAGCCCTTTGCCGGCCATTCAGGGTTGATGCGAGAAAATGCATATCCTATCAGACTATTGAATCGAAGAAAGAGTATGTGCAGGAAGAGTTTATTATTGATTTAAAAAACAGTATATTTGGTTGCGACATATGCATGAATGCATGTCCATGGTCGGCAAAAGGTGAACCCGGCCTCTGGCAGGAATTCATGCCGCTCTCTCTTGCCGGGTATTCAAAGACGCTCCCGGAATTAAATGCCGGCGAATGGATGGCAATGGAAGAGGATACATTTAAGGAATATTTTTCCGAATCTCCCCTTTCAAGGCCGGGGTTACAAAAAATTAAATCGGGTCTTGTTGTAAAAAAAGATATCAGATGAAGTGGCAAACAAAAGCAGAAACCGGAATATCTCCTTATAAGATATCGTATGACAGCAAAATTATTTTTCTGGGCTCCTGCTTTGCACAGGAGATAGGTGAGATAATGTCCAGAATGAGTTTCGACGTTAATGTAAATCCGTTTGGCGTACTTTACAATCCTGCCTCAATTGCCTCATCTCTTGACAAACTTTCAAATCCCTCCCTCTATACAAAAGACGATATTATAATTAACGGAGACATATACAAGAGCCTTGCCCACAGCAGCGAGTACAGCGATATGACAGAGGAGGGCCTCTTAAATAAAATCAACTTATCGCTGGAGCAGAGTGCCCGCTTTTTTAAAGACTCGGAATGGGTTGCAATAACGCTTGGCACATCCTGGGTTTACAGGCTCCGGAAAAACGGCAGAGTAGTCGCTAATTGTCATAAATTGCATTCGGACAACTTCGTAAGAGAAAATCTGTCTGTTAAGGAAATTGTAGATTTCCTGGCGCCCCATTTAGAAAAGAAC
>JAGDMC010000124.1 GCA_017860395.1 Bacteroidota bacterium
CGGGACAACGATGGCATGGGCATTTGAAATTGGACGCGCATTTTCAAAAGCAGGAAAGAAACCGGAAAGATCAATAATATTGCTTTTTCCAACCGCCGAAGAACAAGGCTTAATAGGGAGTGAATACTACACAGAGCACCCAATAGTTCCAATGGAAAAAACAATTGCCTGTTTAAACAACGACATGATGGTTCCGAGAGGGAAGATGAATGATGTTACTATGATAGGATATGGCTACTCTTCGCTGGACTCGCTTTATGAAATTGTTGCCAAAAATCAGGGCAGATATCTTTTACCGGACCCAAACTCTCATACCGGGCTTTTCTTCCGAAGTGATCATTTCCCTTTCTTTAAAAAAGGAGTGCCCGCTCTTTGGGCCTTCGGATGCTTCGACAGCAGAGAACATGGTAAAGAATGGGCAGTTGAAAGTTGGGATAATTTTATAAAGAATGTTTATCATACTCCTGCGGACAACTATGATCCCATCTGGGACTGGTCCGGGATTACAGAAGACACAAGGATGGCTTTTGATGTAGCATGGATGCTTTCAAAATCAAATAAAAAAAGACCTCGTTTATATTAAACAAACCCACAAAATATGAATTTAGTTATTGAAGAGGCCAGGATAGGCGATTTAAATACTCTGATTGAGTTTCAGCTTAAAATGGCAATGGAAACTGAAGAATTAAAATTAGACAGAGAAATTCTCAGTAAAGGAGTTAAGGCTGTTTATGAAGACCCAGCAAAAGCAAGATATTTTGTAGCAAGAATAGACGAACGGGTTGTTGGAATGCTTATGATAACACTTGAGTGGAGCGACTGGAGGAATGGCTGGGTCTGGTGGATTCAGTCTGTTTATGTTGAGCAGGAATTCAGAAAAGACGGGATATTCCGTTCTTTGTACACATACATCAGAAATGTTGTGGAAAATTCGGACACTATAAGGGGGCTTCGCCTGTATGTTGATAAAAGAAACATTAAAGCACAAAAAGTATACAATGCTCTTGGAATGACAGGAGAACACTATACAACTTATGAATGGATGAAAAACAATTAATGGGACAGATGAAATTCCCGGAAGTAAGGTTAATAGTAAAGTTTCTCGCCGGAATAGCCGTTTTGCTTTTAAGCTATTATACAGGTGAGGGAATCAGTTATTTAATTAATGGCTTCATTTCGCCTGCAGTGCTGGGGATGGTTGTTCTTTTCCTGTTGCTTAAATCGGGAATAACAAAAGTTGAATGGGTAGAAAAGCCGGCAACTCTTCTTCTGGATAATTTGATGTTGTTTTTTATACCTGCAACTGTGGGTATTGCACTCATACCTTATGAAATTATAAAGGACGATTACATAACAATAATATTGGCAGCAGTATTGAGTTCATTTTTAGTATTGTGGCTTGTTGGTTTTATTGTTGAAAAACAAGAGAAGAGTGATAAATAATCCTGCCATACTTGAAATTCTTTTTATAGTTCTCACCACTTCGGCTTATCTGTTGGGGAGGTTGCTCTATAGGAAAACGGGTTATATGCTTTTGCATACAGTCATAACCTCTACAATCCTGATTATTATATTTTGCAGTATTTTTTCGATTGATATTCGCAGTTACGAGTCCAATACGAAAGCCATTAACTACTTACTTAACCTCTCCGTAGTTGCGTTAGGCTATCTGCTTTATAAAGAATATGATTTTATTCGTTCCAGAGGTGCAGCAATATTATCCGCAACTTTTTTTGGCAGTCTTGCCGCAATAATAAGTGTTGCCGGCATATCCCTTTTGATGGGGGCGAGATACGAAACAATAATTACATTATTGCCAAAGTCTATCACTACACCAATTGCGATAGTTTTAAGCGGACAATCGGGCGGGATGGTATCGTTAACCGCCGTAATAGTAATTCTGTCCGGAATATTCGGAGCCGTTGCAGGTCCCTGGTTTTTCAAACTGACAGGAATAAAAACCCCTTTTGCAAAAGGATTGGCTCTTGGGTCTGCTGCTCACGGTATTGGAACAGCAAAAGCTTTGGAGCTGGGTGCTCTTGAAGGTGCTGCAGGAGGTCTGGCAATAGCATTGATGGGATTTTTTACATCGGTTCTAATGCCATTGATTTTACCCTTTATAAAGATAATTTCGGAAAAATTTTAGAGCTACCAGTCGGAGTTTGCCGGAGTATTTATTTTTTCGAATTTTTGAATGATTAAATCCTCTATAAAATAAGATATCATCATTGTCCCTTGATAAAAATGGATCTGAAGTTTGTTCCCTTTTTTCCAATTTGTAACAATCTCTTCAGCAGGAAGGTTGTATTTATACAATCCCTTGACTTTAGATGATACGACGTCTGACAATTCTCCCTTTTCATAGTGAAACCAAATGTCGGAAATGGTAATTCTAAGCTTATTGTCCTTAACTCTTAGCTGAAGATTATAGTATATAAAATTTGAATATGAAATAGTCTGCTGTGGACTTGTTGTACTTACCCACGGAACAATCTGTTTAATAGAAAGCACGCCCGATATGGTGTCTTGAACGAGAGTTTTATTAACCGAGTCCTGTGAGAGTGAAAATGTATTTACAAGCCAACTTTTTGCTAAGGCCCAAAGCTCTTTTTTTGAAACGCCGGGAATATCGATAATTTTATCAAAAACAATTTTCCCTTCGGAATAATTAAACAATCGTGAGTGCCATGTTTTGAATACGATTCCTTTTACTGAGTACCTTTTTACCTCATTGTAAAGAATCGAACTGTTTTTCTTTGCTCCCGCTTTTGCATATTCAATATGAAAATCGCTATTGGAAGCAATTACATAGTTGTTGTATGCATTTGCCTCTAGATTCATAACTGAAGGGTATCGGACAATATTTATTCCTGTAATGGAATCGTTACCGGTTGTAATTATATAGTCGCTCTGAGCGGTTAACCTATCAGATGAAACAAGAATAAAAAGAGTTAATAAAGAAATGAACAAAGCTTTCATGTTGAATAATTAATTACCAATTATCATCAGTTTTTGGCTTTTTACATACCTGCACAAAATTAGCAATCAGCCGCTCCTCGATTGAGAAAAAAGTAAGTAATGTTGCTTTGTAGTAGTGGCTCTTGATATTGTTTCCAGATCTCCATCCCTTAGTGAAAACTTCGGCTTTAACGTCATATGCCAAACGGGCAGCATCGTTGAAAATTTGTCCTTTTTCGTAGTGATATGCTATGTTGCCTACAGTAAGCCTTGCTTTATTGTCTTTTACCCGGAAGGCAACGTCGTAGTATATGAAACTATTGAACTTACCTTGTGAAATTGAGAAGTCAATCAGTTTCCGTATCATTATTGTTCCTCCTTCCTTATCCTCAACAAGCGTTTTCTGAATTTGATCTGCAGTTAAAGAGAGTCCTATTATAATCGCATTTCGGATCGAAGAGTAAAGCTCTTCTTTTGTTTTGCCAGGTGCTTCAACAATAGTATCGAAAACAACCATTCCATCTACAAGCGGAATTTTTCTTGAATGAAGGGATCTATAAAATATGCCATTTGCATAATAGGATTTTACTTCATTATATAAGATATCCTGAGGTTTTTTTGATTTTGCTGTTGTATATATAAGTTTATAATCTTCATATTTTGGCATAAGGTTCTCATTGTAAACATTTACACCATATTTCTCGAGGCTGCCGGGAACCCCGGTAATTGTAATGTTTTTTATGGTATCATTCTCAATTGTTACAATGTAGTCGTTCTGAGCATAGGCAGGGTGGCCGACAATCACAAACGCTAAAATAAATCCAAGACAGAAGTAATACTTTTTCATGGCAAAATTTATTATAGGTAATAGATTAAAGTTAACTAATTATTTCGCAAGAGGGCTATCCATTTTATCAATTTCCTTGTTGTGAAGGCCGGAGATGAGAATCATAAGTAATGCACCAACCAGTGCATAAAACATGTCAGCCTGAGTGTCCCAGATATACCCCTGAGTTCCAAGAAATTCCTGCCCGGCTTCAACGCTTAATACCGCAACCCACCACTCGATTATTTCATAAACAGCACTAAACGCCAAAGCAAAAGAGACTACTGCAACAGAGTTCCATACTCCTTTTCCAAGAATTTTTTTACGGATTAGAAATTCTCTTGCAACCAAAACAGGCGTAAAGCCCTGAAAAATATGTCCTATTTTATCGTAACTGTTTCTCCCTGTTTCGAACACCTCTTTAATCCAGTCAAATAATGGGACTCTGGCATAAGTGTAGTGACCTCCGACAAACAGAATCAGACAATGGGCAAGGATAATAACATAAGCCAGGTCGGTGAATCTGAATTTACGATATGTGAGTCCAAACAAAATAAGGGCAGCGACTCCCGGCAGAACTTCCAATACCCAAACGCCATAATCGTACGGATTAACAGCGGACCAGATTAAAACAGCGAAGAAGACAACGAGCATTGCCCAATATCTGTTCATATAAGTTTAGATTTAAGTTTTTCTAAACAATATTACTGATAATTGATTTATGTTCAAAATAAAAAATAATCTCCTTCGTCGCAGGTCTACGCCTCGGCAGGAGGAGAAATAACAAAAAAGGCTGTCTGAATAATCAGACAGCCCTCTAAACGAATATACCAGATACTAGTATTCTCTTCTTCCGCCACCACCGCTTGGTCTTCCGCCGCCAAAACCGCCACGACTTCCGCCACCAAAACCGCCACGGCTTCCGCCACCACGATTTCCACCTCTGTCTTCTCTTGGTTTAGCAACATTCACGCTGATAACTTTACCATCGTACTCGGCTTGATCAAGTTCTTCGATTGCTTTTTTTGCTTCTGCCTCAGTTGGCATTTCAACAAATCCGAATCCTCTTGATTTACCTGTTTCTCTGTCTGTGATTACTTTAGCTGATGAAATTTCACCATACTCTGCAAACAATTCTCTTAGGTCGGCATCTCTAACGGCCCAGCTTAAATTGGAAATAAAAATGTTCATTAAATAAACTTTAAAATAAAAAAATAATTCTGTCCGGAGTGCGTTATATACAAAAGTCTACTTAACAACATTAATAGTAAACAGGCAAGTGAGATGTTTTGAATACGGTC
>JAGDMC010000125.1 GCA_017860395.1 Bacteroidota bacterium
TGCTTAATGTAATAACTCCGGTTTTTATGACTTTTTGTATATACTCCAGCCTGTCCCCGGCCCTGAGAGTTCCCGGAGTGATGACTTTTGCGAAGATACCTTCCTTAGGCATAACGCACACCCCGCTTTCGCGAAAGATAGCGCAACCGTCGCCATGGCATTTTTTGCCAATCTGAGTCACCATGAGTTCAACCCCTGAATTCTTAAATATATCCCCGGGCTTGCAACTATTGAGCTGCAATCCTTTTGTGGTTATGTTTTCGGCAAATTCGCCACAATTGTAACTTCTGCCGGTAATTGCAGAAAACCTGTCAATACTCTCAATTCCGAGAAGACTAACCTGTCTGTGCCATTTTCCTGCATGAGCATCACCGGATATACCCTCCTTTGTAAGGATTATTTTTTCTGCGGGAAGCTTTATCTCTCCCTTTTGCTCTGAAATATTAACAGATATAATTTCTATAGATTTCATCCGGTCCGCTTTTTAAATTGCCTTTTTACTCTTTTCCAGCAGTTCAATTCTGTCAATTACCATTTTTTTGTCTACGGCCTTACACATATCGTAAACAGTAAGCAAAGCAGCGCTTACTGCGGTAAGAGCCTCCATTTCCACGCCTGTTGAACCGGTGCAGCTTACATAGCTCTCTGCCTGAACTCCATTCGGGTCTATAGTCAGATAAACTCCCACCTTTGTAAGAAGCAAAGGGTGGCACAGAGGAATGAGTTCCGAAGTCTTCTTTGCAGCCATTATTCCCGCTATTTCTGCGGTTGCAAGCAAGTCTCCCTTTTTAAGAGAATTCTCCTTAATGAGAGAAATTGTTTCAGCGGCAAGAGAGATATGACCTTTTGCCCTGGCAGATCTTTTGGATAGAGGTTTCTCACCTACATCCACCATATTTACTCTACCTCCGGCATCGATATGACTGAGTTTTGTCTTATTTTCCATAACTATCCTCCAATATTGTAAAAATTTCCAGAGCTGTTGCAGCCCCCTTTTGCGGGTTTGTTTTGAACAGCCAGTCTGATTGCTGTTTCCGCACCAAGCTCTTTTATGTCAAATCCTAAATCGTTGAAAAGACAAGGTTTTAATATCCCGGTTGCAGTTAATCTTAAGCGATTGCAAATAGCGCAGTTTCCTCCGTCTCCTCCGTCAACAATTCCAAATTCTCCTTTTTTCAAATCCATCATCCGGATAAATCTTACAGAAAGCCCTTCTCTCTTTGCAAATCCGGCAACCGCCGCGGCATCTGCCTCACTGCTGTTTTGCTCAACAACACAGTTTATCTTGATTGGACTAAGTCCAACTTTTTTTGCCTGCGAAATGCCCTCGAATACCCGTTCGATGTTCCCTCCGCGGGTAATATTCATATATCTCTCTTTGTCAATCGTGTCAAGACTGATATTGACTCTATGCAGGCCGGCATCCTTAAGTTCCTGCGCCATTGGAGCGAGAAGCTGGCCGTTTGTTGTTAACGATAAATCGGTTATCCCCTCAATATTTGCTATTTCTCTTATCAGAGTAGAAATTTCCTTTCTAACCAAAGGCTCTCCTCCTGTGAGCCTGACCTTGGTTATCCCAAAAGAAACTGCAGTTTTTGTAAAATCAACAATTTGTGAATATGAGAGAATTCCGGTATGGTCCAGCAACTTTATCCCCTCTTCCGGCATACAATAGGTACACCGGAGGTTACATCTGTCGGTAACAGATATTCTTAAATATGTAAGTTTTCTTCCGGAGCTATCAATCAGCATCTCAAATTCCTTTTAGCAAACGGGCAATTTCCCACAAAACAATTCCAATACTCACCGAAACATTTAGTGAGTGCTTGGTTCCTGTCTGAGGTATTTCAACAACTAAATCACTCATATTAACAACTTCCTGGCCTACGCCCCTGACTTCATTGCCGAATACAAAAGCGTACTTTTCATTCAGGCGGGGCTCAAGTTTATCAAGCATTGTCGAATCCTCTGTCTGTTCCACAGAGATTATGACATAACCGTCTGCTTTTAGTTTTTTAACAGCATCTTCTGTATTTTCGAAATAACTCCAGGACATACTGTCTTCTGCTCCCAGTGCCGATTTATGAATCTCCGCAGTAGGCGGGATCGCACAAATGCCGCACAGGAAAATCATTTCTGCCGAAAACGCATCGGCAGTCCTGAATGCTGCTCCGATATTGTGCTGGCTCCTTACGTTGTCAAGCACAATAACGACAGGGAGTTTTTCCTTTTCCCTGAATTCTTCTTTGGACAAACGACCTAATTCGCTGTTAAGTAATTTTCTAAACATAATTTATTATATTTGCAAATATAGGGATTAAACATAAATTTTAACCAATAAAAGATTATGGATCACAAAGTAAAACTTACAGCTATCCCAGACGGACCACTCAAAGTAGAAGGTCGTACAACATTAGTACTTCCCGGAGGAAGAGCAGAAGAAAAAGATGCCTGTTATATTTGCCGGTGCAGCAGATCAAAAAATCAGCCATTTTGTGACGGATCCCATTCTCAAAGAGCCAAATAGTATTTTTTAGATTTCGGGTTTTAAACTTTTTTGCGTAATATTGGTCAAAGTAAAAGTTAACTTAAACTTTGATGAAAAAGACGCAAAAGATTTTCCTTTATGTAAGTATCCCGGTAATTATAATCGCTTCGGTACTCATTTATAATACATTAACAAATAAGCCCAATTTAAATGCAGAAAACAGGGCTCCTGCCAAATCGGGTCCGGGAGGTCAAAGACCCGGCGGTGCCGGTAAGTCTCTTCCTGTTTCTGTTTATATAGCTGAATTCATGTCGAGGGAAGATGGCCGGATGACCATGGGTACACTCATGGCAAACGAGAGGGTGGATGTTGTGAGCGAACTATCCGGAAGGGTTACTGCAATAAATTTCAGAGAGGGTCAGTTTGTCAGAAAAGGAGAGATACTCATAAGGCTGAATGATGACGAGCTTCTTACTCAGCTTACAAAAGCAGAATACCAGTACACTCTGCTTGAACAAAGGCTCGGCAGACAAAAAATATTACTCGAAAAAGATGCTGTCAGCCGTGAAGAATATGACGGAGTTTTAACAGAGTTTAATGTTCTTAAACAAGATATTGAACAACTCAGGATAAAAATAGAGAAAATGAAAATCCGCGCCCCTTTTGATGGAGTACTTGGATTTCGTGAAATAAGCATGGGTGCCTTTCTTCAACCCGGTTCTAAAATTTCCACTTTAGTGGATGTTGCCAGTCTAAAACTTGAATTCTCAATTCCCGAAAAATATATCAATGATATTAAATCGGGTGAAAATGTAATATTTACAATTGAGGGAATGAGTAATAAGTTTTCTGCTAAAATTTATGCCATAGATCCGGAAGTTGAGCTAAAGACCAGAACAGTAATGTTGAGGGCTCTATATAAAAACAGCAGTTTTAAGTTAAAACCCGGAATGTCTGCGAAGGTTACCGTAAATTCTTCAAACGGTGCCCAGAATATATATGTTCCCAACCAGTCGGTAGTGCCGGATGTAAAAGGCCGCTCAGTGTGGATGTTAAAAGAGGGAAAAGCCACACTTGTTCCTGTTCAGACCGGAACAAGAACCGCAGACATGCTTGAAGTACTTTCCGGAATAGAGAGGGGAGACACAATAATCACAACCGGGCTAATGCAGCTTAGAGAAGGCATTTCCGTAACTCCCACTAACATTTAACTGAAATAAAGATGAGTATATCAACTACCACCATAAACAGGCCGGTACTGGCAACGGTAATGAGCCTGCTTATTGTAATATTTGGCGCAATCGGGTTTACTTCTCTTGGAGTCAGAGACTATCCGAGTGTGGATAATCCGGTTATTTCGGTAAGGTGTTCGTTCCCCGGAGCCAATGCAGATGTTATTGAAACGCAAATAACAGAGCCTCTTGAAGCCGCAGTAAACGGAATACCGGGAATCCGGGCAATTTCCAGCTCCAGCAGGGATGGTTCGAGTTCAATTAATATTGAATTTAACATTGACGTTGATCTTGAGACCGCTGCAAATGACGTGAGAGACAAGGTTTCCGGAGCCATGAGGCAACTGCCTCAGGACGTGGACCCGCCTGTTGTTGAAAAGTCGGACGCAGACGCTCAGCCTATTTATTCAGTCACAATTCAGAGTGAAACAAGAAATATTATTGACCTGAGCGAATATGCGGAGGTCAATTTCAAGGAGAGGCTTCAGACTATCAGCGGTGTGAGCAGTGTTGGCGTTTGGGGGTCAAAAAGATACTCTGTGCGCATGAGGATGGACCCTTTGCTTCTTGCCGCATATAAAATTACACCCCTTGATGTGAGGCAGGCTGTCTCAAGAGAGAATGTAGAGCTCCCTTCCGGTACCGTGGAGGGTTCTACCATGGAACTTACGGTGAGAACACTTGGCCGGTTGAAAACCATAGATGATTTCAATAATCTCATTATTGCCAAAAACGGAGAGAGAATTGTACGGTTCTCAGATATAGGGGTTGCCGAGGTTGATGCCGAAAATACAAGATCCATTCTTAAAAGAAACGGGGTACCGATGGTATCCTGCGTGCTTGTTCCTCAACCGGGGGCCAACTATATAAATATTGTGGACGAAGCACAAAAGGCTGTAGAAGAATTGAAGAAAAGCCTTCCCGAAGACATTACGGTTGCTGTTGGTTTTGACAACACAATTTTCATAAGAGATTCAATAAAGGAGGTTCAGATTACTATTTATCAGGCTTTCCTGCTGGTAGTACTCATTATCTTCCTGTTCCTGAGGAACTGGAGAACAACGCTGATTCCGATTATCGCTATTCCAATATCCCTGATTGGGACGTTTTTCATAATGTATCTGGCCGGATTCTCAATTAATATTCTTACGCTGCTGGCAATGGTATTGTCCATAGGACTTGTTGTGGACGACGCGATAGTGGTGATGGAGAACATATATACAAAAATTGAGAAGGGAATGGAGCCGAAAATGGCTGCGATTGAAGGTTCAAAAGAGATTTTCTTTGCTGTAATTGCAACCACAATCACGCTTGTTGCCGTTTTCTTTCCCATTGTTTTCCTTCAGGGCGTTACAGGATGCACTTACATTCACTCCAATGATGTCGAGCAAACTTCTTAAGGTAGGAGCACAGGAGGGGAAATTCTATAAATGGACTGAACCGTTTTTTGTATGGCTAAACAGTGCATATAAAAATTCACTCTCAAAATTTATGTCGAAGAGGTGGATGGCAGTGTTGTTTCTTGCAATTTCCCTTGTGTTCATCGTCCTTTTATGGGTCGACATTCCTTCGGAAATGGCTCCGCTGGAAGACCGTTCGATGATTAACGTATCGTCTACGGCTCAGGAAGGGGCAACATACGACTATATGGTAAAATACTCCGATGAAGTGCAGGCGCTCATAGACAAAGAGATAAAGGAGACCGATATGGTGCTTCAGATGGTTGGAATGGGAGGAAGAAACAAGTCCAATTTCCAAATATCACTTATAGACCCGCAAAAAAGAGAGAGAACTCAGCAGGAGATTGCAGACGAACTTTCTCCTCAGGTGGCAAAATTAACCGGTGCGAGGAGTTTCGTAACGCAGCAGCAGACTTTTGGAGGAAGAAGAGGCGGCATGCCCGTACAATATGTAATTCAGGCAAAGAATCTCGATTCTCTAAAGGTAGCAATACCAAAGTTTATGTCTGCAGTTGCCCAGAGTGAAGTTTTTGCAAATTCAGATGTAAACCTCCGTTTCACAAAACCGGAGCTAAGAATAAACATTGACAGGGACAAAGCATCGCTGATGGGTGTTTCCATTCAGAATATTGCCCAGACACTGCAGCTCTCAATGAGTGAGCAGCGTATCGGATACTTTATTAGAAATGGCAAACAATATCAGATAATGAGTCAGATAGACCAGAGTATGAGAAATAAACCTGTCGACCTGGCCAATATTTATGTAAGAAATGATGTCGGGGAGCTTATTCAGCTCGACAACCTCTTTCCAAAGGCTATACTCTCGGTCAGGGTATTGAGGAGATGGATAAAATTGCAAAAGCAGAACTTAATCCGGATAATTTTTCCACAACCCTTTCGGGTCAGTCAAAAGATTTTGTGGAAAGCACATCAAGCCTGTTATTTGCATTTGTGCTTGCTCTTATACTTATATACCTGGTTCTGGCAGCACAATTTGAAAGTTTCAGGGATCCGCTTATTATCATGCTCACAGTTCCTCTTGCGTTAATTGGCGCGCTCATCTGCCTAAAGTTATACGGGCAAACCATGAATATTTTCAGCCAGATTGGTCTTATAATGCTAATCGGGCTCGTTTCCAAAAATGGTATTCTGATGGTAGAGTTTGCAAATCAGAAAAAGCAGCTCGGCAGAAATAAAAAAGAGGCAATTCTTGAGGCAGCAGCTTCCCGTTTCAGACCAATTCTGATGACAAGCTTTGCAACCATACTGGGCGTTGCTCCGATGGTTTTTGCAAGCGGTGCCGGTGCCGAAAGCCGTATTTCAATGGGGGTATCCGTCGCCGGCGGGCTCATTTTCGCCACATTCTTTACTCTCTATATTATTCCGGCAATGTATTCGTATATATCATCATCAAAAGCAACTTTCAAATCTGAATAATGAAATACATAAAATTATATTTTGCAGCAATCATACTCTTTTCGCTTTC
>JAGDMC010000280.1 GCA_017860395.1 Bacteroidota bacterium
ATTGAGAAGGGAAACGGCACCCTGTGGGTGGAAATAAAATAGTATATTTACGAAACTAACCCAAAATTTCTGAAATATGAAAAAAGCTTTAATTATTGGACTGTTCCTGGCTTTTGCAAGTGCACTCACGGCCCAGAACATCAAAACAGGCGCCGAATCGGTAAGTGAATACCTTCCTCTTTTGCAAGGGAAAAAAGTGGCTGTCCTCTCAAATCAGACCGGGATGATTGGAAAAACCCATCTTGTGGACTCTCTGGTTGCCCTTAAGATAAATATAGTTGCTATAATGTCTCCTGAACACGGTTTCCGCGGGGATGCCGATGCAGGCGAACATGTATCAAGTTCTGTTGACCAGAAAACAGGGATTCCAATCAAGTCTCTTTATGAGGGAAATACCGGCAAACCGGCTTCTGAACTTATGAAAGAGATTGATGTAATGGTTTTTGACCTGCAGGATGTTGGGGTTCGTTTCTATACATACCTCACAACTATGGCAAGGATGATGGAAGCCTGCGCAGAAAACGGGGTAAAAATGGTTATTCTCGACAGGCCAAATCCAATCGGGTTTTATGTAGACGGGCCTATCCTCGACATGAAATATAAATCCGGCGTTGGCTGGCTCCCTATTCCAACTGTTCACGGAATGACTCTCGGAGAACTTGCCGGAATGATTAATGGAGAAAAGTGGCTCAAAGATGGCATTCAGTGTGACATTAAGGTCATTAAATGCAAGAATTATACACACGCTAGCATGTATCAGCTTCCTGTTAAACCTTCTCCAAACCTTCCAGATATGAGATCAATCTATCTCTATCCTTCTACTTGCTATTTTGAGGCAACTCCTGTAAGTCTTGGAAGAGGAACAACTACTGCTTTCCAGATGTACGGACACCCTAATATGAAAGGATATAAATTTTCTTTCACTCCAAGGAGTATTCCCGGTGCGAAATTTCCTCCTCAGCTTGACAAGGAGGTTGATGCATACAAAAATCTAAACATCGACGATCATTTCTTCCGCTCTTTCTTTGAAAACCTCATTGGCCAGGGATATGTGAGAAAAATGATAAAAGAGGGAAAAACAGCTGCCGAAATAAAGGCAATGTGGGCAGGAGACGTTGCAAAATTCAAAGAACAACGACGCCCTTACCTGTTGTATCCGGAAAACTAATTTAATTCAGGGAAGTCAGAATGTAATTTCTCTGGTACCATCTTCAAGAACAGATATTTTTACTTTGAGCGTATCAGGTGGAAGTATCTGTTCAATTTTTTCCGGCCATTCAATAATGCATAAATGTCCCGAGTCTACGAACTCTTCAAAGCCTATATCAAAAGCCTCTTCGAGTTTATTAATCCGGTAGAAGTCAAAGTGGAAAATCAACTCTCCGCTCTCGGTTGTATATTCGTTTATTAATGTAAACGTAGGACTGTTAACTCCCTCCTTAACTTTGAGCGCACGGCAGAGGGCCTTTGTGAAAGTTGTTTTTCCGGCCCCCATCTCTCCGTATAAAGCGATAACCGGAAGGGGTGGCCTTAACTGCAAAAATTCTTTTGCGGCTCTTCCGATGTCATCTATTCCGTTGATTATAATTTTTTTATTCATTCCAATTTTTTCTGTCGAATCCTCTGTAAAGCAGCGCTTCTGAAAGATGGCTCAAAGATATAAAATCTCCTCCATCTAAATCGGCAATTGTTCTCGCAACCTTCAAAATTCTGCTGTATGCCCTTGCCGAAAGGCTCAGTTTTGAAATAGCAGTACATAGAAACTGAGTCTCATTCCGGCCTATTTTGCAGTACTTTTTTAAATCTCCGGCAGGTATTTGTGCATTTGTGTTATACTCGCCCATGTATCTGTTATTCTGAATCACTCTGGCTGCTTCAACTCTTTCCCGGATTTCACGGCTGCTCTCGGAACCACCCTCCCCTGTCAGGCTCTCTGCAGGAACAGGCTGCAAATCAATCTGCAAATCAATCCTGTCCATTAGCGGTCCCGAGATTTTTGACCGGTATCTTGCCACCTGTGCCGCACCGCAGGTACACCTGTCGCCGGGCTGGCCGTAATAACCACAGGGGCATGGATTCATGGAAGCAATGAGCATAAAGTTTGCGGGATAGGTTAATTTGTATTTTAATCTGGAAATAGAAATCTCCCCCTCCTCCATTGGTTGTCTCAAAACCTCCAGCACAGATCTGGGGAACTCCGGAATTTCATCAAGATAGAGCACTCCATTATGTGCCAGGGATATTTCTCCGGGAACAGAGGCAACGCCTCCGCCGGTTATTGCATACAAAGAAGCGGAATGATGGGGAGACCGGAATGGCCTCTCCCTGATGAGTCCTCCGTTTATTATCGTCTTGCCGGCAACCGAGTAGATTTTGCTGGTTTCAACAGATTCTGCCGGTGTCATTTTGGGAAGAATTCCCGCCAGTGCCCTTGCCATATATGTCTTTCCGGAACCAGGCGGCCCGCTCATAATGAGATTGTGCCCCCCGGCAGCAGCTATCTCAAGCCCTCTCTTTGCACTTTCCTGCCCCCTGATATCCTTAAAGTCCGGGATATTAAATAACGACCATCCCTCTCCGGATAAAATCGAAATCACCTCTTCCAAACGGGTCACCCCGAATATATCGAGTCCGTCTATCCCGGAAGCCTCTTTTGCAGAGTTAAATGGAAAAATGCATCCTCTGAAACCCTCGTTCTTTGCATGAACGGCAACAGGGAGAGCACCGTTTACCGGTCTTATTGTTCCGTCGAGTGCCAGCTCTCCCATAATTATATAATCTTCCAGATTATTGAACAGATACTGGTCCGATGCAGCCAGAATTCCCATGGCAATTGCAAGGTCAAACGACGAACCCTCCTTTTTAAGATCTGCCGGGGCCATGTTGATTACAATCTTCTTCCCCGGCAACTTTGCGCCAACGGTGTGAAGTGCCGTCCCAATTCTTTGCTGACTCTCCCTCACTGCACTGTCCGGCAGCCCAACCAGGAAAAAGCTGATTCCGGGAGAGACATCTACCTCAACAGTAACTGTAATTGCCTCAACACCTATACATGTTGCACAAAAAGTTCTTCTAAGCATATTTTTTATTCAAATCTACTTAGCCTTGGGGCGGCCTGCAATGAGAAAACAGCTCTTTATCTATTTCTAAAAAAAATCTATCTAATACTAAAAATTTGTAGATTTGTGTAGATGCAAAAAGAAACAATAAAAACCTACTATTGCTCCAAACTGGGGGAGATTGGCGGCTATATTCCGGGAGACAGGCGGATTGTCGTTCTCATAGACTCTGCGCTTGCAGGGATGTATGGCAATCTTTTTCCGTATCCTGCAATAAGTGTTGAAGCGCGGGAAGAGAGTAAAAGTTTTCTCAAAGTAGAAGAGATTACTCTCAGGTTAATGGAGATGGGCGCGGACAGAGGAACATTTTTGCTGGTTGTTGGAGGCGGAATCCTGAGCGATCTTGGAGGGTTTATTGCTTCCATATACTTCCGTGGAATTGATTTCGCGTATGTTCCAACAACACTGCTTGCCCAGGTGGATGCATCAATCGGCGGGAAATGTGCAATTAATGTAAGCGGCTATAAAAACATACTTGGAGTTGTAAAACAACCTTGCTTCACATTGTTTTGCGGCGAGTTTCTTAACTCACTTCCAAAAAAAGAGGTAGAGGCCGGTCTTGCAGAGATGATGAAAACATTTTTGCTTGCCGACAGGAGCGTTTACTTTGATGCCGTTGACTCTCTAACCGGAACTAGTCCTTTCCTGAAGAGAATATCAAACATATCGGAGCTTCTTCCATTTATAAAGAAAGCTGCCGAAATAAAGATTTCAGTTGTTGAGCGGGATCCGTATGAGAAAGGAGAAAGAAAGCTCCTAAACCTGGGTCACACATTTGCCCATGCACTGGAAAAACTT
>JAGDMC010000017.1 GCA_017860395.1 Bacteroidota bacterium
AAAGAGACTAAAAGGGAAGATGGGATTTAAATTAGAATCGTCATATAAACCAACGGGAGATCAGCCGCAAGCTATCGATGAACTTACCAGACACATTTCCGAAGGGGTCTCTTCGGTTACCCTTCTTGGTGTTACAGGGTCCGGCAAGACTTTTACAATGGCAAATGTTATTGAAAAGCTGCAGCGGCCTGCTCTTATTCTGAGCCATAACAAGACTCTGGCAGCGCAACTTTATGGTGAGTTCAAATCTTTTTTTCCGACAAATGCCGTTGAATATTTTGTCTCATACTACGACTATTATCAGCCGGAAGCATATCTGCCAACTACGGACACATACATAGAAAAGGATCTGAGCATAAACGAGGAGATTGAGAAACTTCGGTTGTCCGCATCCAGTGCGCTTCTCTCCGGGAGGAGAGACATCGTTGTTGTATCCAGTGTGTCATGTCTTTATGGCATTGGTAATCCGGCCGATTTTCATGCGAACACCATTCCTGTAAAAAAAGGTCAGGTTCTGGCAAGAAGCAAACTTTTATATGCACTTGTAGACAGCCTCTATTCAAGAAACGAACTTGAGTTTAAAAGGGGAGTGTTTCGCGTTAAGGGAGACAGTGTGGATATTTACCCCGCATATTCCGATACGGCTGTAAGAATTATATTCTTTGGCGACGAGGTTGAGAGCATTGAACTGTTTGACCCGCTTAACGGCACACATATCGAAGACGTAGATATTATATCAATTTACCCTGCAAACATTTTTGTAACGACAAAAGAACGCCAGAAATCGGCAATTGTCCTCATTCAGGATGATATGATGAAGCAGTTTGAATATCTCCACGATATTGGCAAACATCTGGAAGCTAAAAGGCTTAAACAGAGAGTTGAGTACGATCTTGAAATGATGAAGGAGATTGGTTACTGCTCCGGAATTGAAAACTATTCCCGCTATTTTGACGGCCGGGCCCCGGGAATGCGCCCATTCTGTCTTTTGGACTATTTCCCAAATGATTTTATTACTTTTATTGACGAGAGCCATGTTACAATTCCTCAGATAAGAGCAATGTACGGCGGGGACAGGGCAAGAAAGCAAACTCTTATTGAGTACGGTTTTCGCCTTCCTTCTGCAGCCGATAACAGGCCGCTTAAGTTTGAAGAGTTTGAGAATCTCTCCGGCCAAAGGGTGTTCGTGAGTGCAACTCCTGCCGATTACGAGCTGATGGTATCAGAGGGTCTTGTTGTAGAGCAGGTTGTTCGTCCAACAGGTTTGCTTGATCCTCCGATTGAGGTGAGGCCGACAAAAAATCAGATAGATGATTTGCTTGAAGAGATTCGGATAAGAGCGAACAAAGATGAAAGAGTACTTGTTACTACTCTCACAAAAAGGATGGCGGAGGAACTTGATAAGTATATGTCAAAAATTGACATCCGTTGCCGTTATATTCACTCCGATATTGAAACCCTTGAAAGGATTGAGATACTCGAAGATTTTCAGTCCGGCAGATTTGATGTGCTTATTGGCGTAAACCTTCTGAGGGAGGGTCTGGATTTGCCTCAGGTGTCACTTGTGGCAATACTTGATGCCGACAAAGAGGGCTTCCTGAGATCCGAAAGATCTCTCACTCAAACAGCAGGAAGGGCCGCACGAAACGTAGAAGGAAAAGTTATCATGTATGCCGATAAAATTACCCGCTCTATGCAGAGAACAATAGAGGAGACGGACAGAAGGCGGATAAAGCAGGAGGAATACAATAAGTTAAACAATATAGAACCACGTCAGGTTGCGCGTCAGATAAGAAATGTCCTTGGACGTTCGAGGGAATTTGATGAACCGAACCTGCCGGTTAACCCGCTTCTTGCAGACCCTGTTCTTGCCTATCTGAGGCCGGAACAAATACTGGGTGCGATTGAAGAGGCGAAGAAAGAGATGGAACTTGCCGCAGCAGATTTGGACTTTTTGCGTGCAGCAAGATTCAGGGATGAGATGAATGCGCTTAAGAAACTTTTAGAGGTTAAAAAGTGATGATTTCTGAAAAGCTTGACAAGGTACTTAAAGGGTGTTATCAGGAAGAGGTGGCACAAGTGATGAGGGCATTTGAAATTGCCAGCGACAGTCTGTATGGTCAGAAACGTGAAAATGGTTCTCCCTTTATGGATCACGTGATTGGAGTTGCAGAAATTGTTGCCTGTGAATTGGGTCTCATGCCACAGGCCATTGCAGCGGTTTTGTTGCATGAGGCGTACAGGCAAAGCAGTGATAAGCTGGATGAGTTTAAAAAGGAGTTTGGCAACGAGATTATTCTTATGGCAAAGAGCCTGAATAAAATCTCTGAAATCAATCCTAAGGATACCGGCCTCCAGGCAGACAACTACAGAAAACTGATTGCTTCTTACTCAAAAGACCCCAGGGTGAGCCTCATTAAACTTGCCGACAGGCTTGAAATAATGAGGAGTCTTGATAATTTTTCAAAACCAAAGCAACTTAAGAAATCAACAGAGACTCTTTTGTTGTATGCCCCTCTTGCACACCAGCTGGGTTTATATAACATAAAAAGCGAGATGGAGGATCTCGGTTTTAAATACACCGATCCCGAGCATTACAGATTTATAACAAATAAGTTAAAGGCCGGTGAACAGGACCGTAAACGGATGACTGACCTTTTTGTTAAGCCAATCGAACTCGCTCTCAAAAAGGCCCATATCAAATACAGGCTAAAGAGCAGAACCAAAACTGCTTTTTCAATTTGGAAAAAAATACAGAAACAACAAATCCCATTTGAAAATGTCGCGGACCTCTTTGCAATAAGAATAATACTGGAATCTCCTCCGGAAAGGGAAAAAGAACTTTGCTGGAAAGCATATTCGATTGTTACGGAATATTATAAACCGGATACCGACCGCCTGAGAGACTGGATAACAGTTCCAAAATCGAACGGATACGAGTCTTTGCATACCACAGTTACAACTCCTCAGAATTCGATTATTGAGATTCAGATACGAACCGAAAGAATGGATGATATCGCGGAAAACGGTCATGCATCCCACTGGTCATATAAAGGCGTAAAAACCGGTCAGGGGCTGGAAAACTGGCTCACAGGAGTTAAATCGCTGCTTGAATCGACAGATAAAAGGAGCGTTACTCATTTCCTTGACTTTGCAATGGACGAGATTTTCGTCTTCACACCTGATGGCGATTTAAGAAGACTCTCTGCCGGCGCAAGTGTTCTGGACTTTGCCTTTGATATACACACAAACCTGGGACTAAAGTGTTCCGGGGCCAAACTAAACGGCAAGCCGTGCTCGATACGTGAGAAGCTAAAGACAGGCGATGTTGTTGAGATAATGAGCTCAAAAAACCAGAAACCGTCACTTGACTGGTTGAATTTTGTTGTATCGTCAAAGGCGCGGGCAAAAATCAAACAAAAGGTCAAGGAGGAAGAGAGTAAAGCTGCCACCGCAGGTAAAGAGCTTTTTGAAAGGAGAATGAACAACTGGAAGATATCTGTTGAAGACGAAGTTGTTACATATCTTGTTAAACACTTTAAATGCAAGACCGCTTCGGAGTTTTACGCAAAGCTTGACTCTTCCGAAATAGATATATCCGATGTTAAACCGCTTCTTACAGAAAAGGTTAAATCAGATTCGGCCGAAACTGTAAAGGATCAGGCCGTATTTGCTCCCGAGAGCAAAACGAATCAGCCTGAGACAGGCTCGTCCGACTTCCTTATTATTGACGAAAAGCTTAATAATATCGGCTTTAAACTCTCAAAGTGCTGTAATCCTATCATGGGTGACGAAGTTTTCGGGTTTGTAACAATCCGCGAGGGGATCAAAATTCACAGAATTAACTGCCCGAATGCAGCTCGTCTTATGGACAGCTACCCGTACAGAATTCAAAAAGCCAGATGGAGAAACACATCGTCTGCAAACAGTTTTCAGGCGGCACTCAAAATCAACGCATATGGAGAGACCGGTCTGGGGCAGCAAATAATGGAGATTATAAATAATCTGAACGTAACAATGCGGCATTTCTCAATATCCGACGAAAAGGGCAATGTGACCGCAAAACTGCAGATTCTTGTACCAAACAATCAGGTATTGGACAGAGTAATCTTCAACTTAAAAAAATTAAAAGGAATCAAATCCGTAAGCCGAATTTCCAATGTCTGAAAACTATATACACATTAAGGGAGCCAGAGTAAATAATCTTAAAAATCTTGAGGTGAGCATACCCAGAGATAAACTCATTGTTATCTCGGGAATATCCGGGTCGGGAAAGTCCAGCCTTGCGTTTGATACTATTTTTGCTGAGGGGCAGCGTCGTTTTGTAGAGAGCCTCTCTTCATTTGCCCGCCAGTTTCTGGGCAGGATGTCAAAACCGGATGTAGATGAAATTTCCGGAATCCCGCCAGCTATTGCCATTGAACAAAAGGTAAACACAAGAAATCCCCGCTCTACGGTAGGAACAAATACCGAAATATACGATTACCTGAGGCTGCTGTATGCAAAGATTGGCAAGACATATTCCCCCGTGAGCGGAGAAGAAGTGCGGCGTCACAGTATTAAAGATGTGACCGACTATATTTTTTCTCTTGAACAGGGAAGCCCTGTGTTCATACTTGTTCCGCTGGGACTCCATTTTAAAGAAAGCAGGGTAGAGAAACTTATTGGAGTAAAGGAGGAGGGATTTACAAGACTGTTTTCCGACGGGGAAATAATCAAAATTGACGATGCTTTAAAAAATGGCATAGATAGTACATCCCCTGTTTACCTGCTTGTAGACCGGGTGATTATGGATAACAGCGAAGAACTCAAAAAACGTTTAGGCGATTCATTACATACAGCATTTGGCGTAAACCACGAATCAGGATCGGAAAGAGGAACTGTACTTATTTGCAGCGGAAGAAAAGGGGAGGAGCCAAAAGTTTTTTCTACTCTGTTTGAGGCAGACGGAATTCTTTTTGAAGAACCAACGGATCTTCTTTTCAGTTTTAACAACCCCATTGGAGCTTGTCCGGTGTGTTCCGGCTATGGGAAAATTCTTGGCATAGACGAAAACCTTGTTGTCCCGGACCCGTCTCTCTCTGTTTTTCAGGAGGCAATAGCTTGCTGGAGGGGTGAGATAATGAAGCAGTTCTACGACGACTTTATTAATAATGCCCATCTGTTTGATTTTCCTATTCATAAACCATTTTACCAGCTTTCTCCCGATTTGAAAATGTTGTTATGGACAGGCAATGAGTATTTTAAAGGGTTAAACGATTTTTTTAAGATTCTGGATCAAAATAAATACAAAGTTCAGTATAGAATTTTAATAAGCAGATACACAGGGAAAAGCACCTGTCCGGAGTGCAGGGGAACAAGGCTTAGAAAAGAGGCTCTTTATGTTAAAATTGGCGGACGGTCAATAAATGAACTTCTTGAAATGACAATAGGCGAGCTTCGGGAGTTTCTCGTAAGTCTCAAGCTGAGTGAATATGACTTGAAAATTGCCGAAAGAGCCATCAAGGAGCTCGCTGACAGGCTTGAATGCATTGATTCTGTGGGGTTGTCGTATCTAACGCTCAACAGACCGTCAAACACATTAAGCGGAGGAGAGAGTCAGCGGATTAATCTTGTAAGCTCTATTGGAAGCAGCCTTGTGGGTTCTTTGTATGTTCTTGACGAGCCAAGCATCGGTCTTCACCCGAGAGATACGCAAAGACTCATTACAGTGTTAAACCGCCTCAGGGATTTGGGTAATACGGTATTGATTGTAGAGCATGACGAAGAGATAATCCGTTCATCGGACCAGTTGATTGATATTGGCCCCCTGGCCGGCCGCCATGGAGGAGAACTGGTATTCCAGGGCAGAGTGAATGACGTACCTTCGGAAGAGGAGTGCAGGAAAAGCCTCACTCTTGCCTTTTTGTCCGGAAGGGAAAAAATTGAACTTCCTCACTTTCGCAGAGAATGGAGTTCATATATAGAGGTTGTTGGCGCATTTGAACACAATCTTAAAGAGATAGATGTGAAATTTCCTCTCCGGGTGTTCACAGCAGTTACAGGAGTGAGCGGCTCCGGAAAGTCTACTCTTGTGAGAGACATCCTTTACCCGGCCTTATACAGGAAAATTAATCAGCTTGGCGAAAAACCGGGAGCACATAAGGAACTGAGAGGCGATTTGAATAAAATATCGGCAATTGAATATATTGACCAGAACCCTATTGGAAAGTCTTCAAGATCTAATCCCGCTACATACCTCAAGGTATACGATGAAATCCGGAAACTGTTTTCGGAGCAGCCGTACGCAAAAGCAAACGGATACGGGCATTCGCACTTTTCTTTCAACATAGAAGGAGGGAGATGTCCGGAATGTCAGGGAGAGGGAGTGATTAAAATTGAGATGCAGTTTATGGCCGATGTACAGATGGTTTGCGACTCGTGTCACGGAAAGAGGTTCAAAGAAGATATCCTTGAGGTAAGGTACAAGGAGATGAATATTAACGATATCCTTAATATGAGTGTGGACGAGGCAATAGAGTTCTTTTCCGCTCAAAAGGAGGCTACGGCAAAGAGAATTGCAGAAAAACTTGCACCTCTCAAAGCAGTAGGACTTTCGTATGTTCAGCTTGGCCAGAGCAGCAGCAGTCTCAGCGGAGGGGAGAGTCAGAGGGTTAAACTGGCATCTTTTCTAAGCAAGGAGAGTTCGTCCGGTTCTATACTGTTCATTTTTGACGAACCTACGACAGGTCTCCATTTTTACGACATCAGGAACCTGATGAATTCATTTAATGAACTTATATCGAGAGGTCACACGATTATTGTTGTAGAACATAATATGGATGTGGTCAAGTGTGCAGACTGGATAATTGACCTCGGGCCGGACGCAGGAGAAAAGGGAGGAGAGGTTGTCTTTGCCGGAAGACCGGAAGATCTTGTTAAACTTAAAGATAATTTTACGGCTCAGGCACTTTTGGGAAAAGTCAATAATTGAGTAAATTTGTAAAAACACAAGAGAATGAAAAGAGCGCGTTTTGTTGTTCCGGTCATACTCTTACTGCTGATTTTTCCTGGCAGTATAAAGGCACAAAAAGAATCTCCGTTCATCTGGAGCTTTGCACCTCAGGTAGGAACTGATATTGGCGCCCCTGTCCCATATCCGTTAAGTTCAATGAGAGGAGACTATAATCCCTATCCAAAAATTCTTCCTTCAATTGGTGCCAGAACAACATTCAAATTCCGTGCTGGCTGGACATTCGCCGCCGAACTCACATATAAGACTGTAGCCATGACTGCCGATGCAAGGGTTGAAAATCAACGCATGAAAGGCGAAGCCGGGTCCACAGATCAGTATTTTACTGGTACGGCAGGCATTGAAAGTTCCTATACTCAACTGGAAGTTCCTCTCTATTTAAAATATATGATTGGCAGGAACCGTGCACACAGGGTACTTCTTGGAGGTTATTATTCGTATATTCTCGACGCAACTTTTATTTCGGAGGCAAGAAAGGGCTTTATTGGTGCTGCTCCGGATAATCCGGATGATGTTGTGAACCCGGACAATCCAAGAATCATGGACTTTTCCGGAACTATTTCTAACTGGGATGCCGGAATTATTTTAGGATATGAAATTGGAATCAACTCCAGACTCAACCTTGGAATCCGTGCAATGGTGGGAATGAAAGATATATTTAAGAACGATTCTCCGTTCGATTTTAAGATGATACCGGTGAGAGGGTCGGTCCTTATAAGTTATGACCTGTTCGAAATAAAAGCAGGGAAGGGCAGAAGACTTGTACGTTAATTAGCCTCCGAGAGGTTGTAAATGAGATAAAACAGAAGTTGTGTGCGTTTTGCAAGCACAGGATAGTTAATAAACTGGTAATCGTCCGTTGTCTTATATGTATGCATGTGAATACCAGATGTTACAAGTACAGACGGGATCTTCTTCAAGGCAAAACTGTATTGATCGGAAGTTTTGTAAAATAACTCGGAAAAAGAGGCACTGCCGTAATAACTGTAATTGATGTCCATGTCAAACCCGTAAAACTTTTTTGCGGCATCAAGCCTTTTCTTAATAAAACCGTTGTTTCCTGCAGTCCCAAGTACAATAATATAACTGGAATCCTTTCCCGGAGGTGCAAAAGTGGTCCCAATCTGGTCTATATTAATATTGCAGACTATGTTTTTTGCCGGTACCGGCAATCTCTTTAGAAACTCTTTAGAACCGGCCATATTGTGTTCCTTCTCGTCCATCAGCACAAAAAGAATGTTCTTTTTAAGACCGGGCATCTCTGTCCTGACATTTGAAAAAAGTTCGGCCAGTGTAAGAAGGACCGTAACTCCCGATGCGTTATCGTCGGCACCGTTATATATTCTTTCTCCTATTTTCCCTAGATGGTCGTAATGGGCCGAAACAACAATGTAATCTTCTGAATAACCAGAAGAAAGAACAACACCTGCCACATTTCTCCCAATGAGGGAATCCTTTTTGAAACTTTGGACAAAAGTCTGGCTGTAGAAGGGAATCATGTTCCACTGTTTAAACAGACTTGTCGCCATGGAAATTGTCATGAG
Source organism: Bacteroidota bacterium (assembly GCA_017860395.1). Taxonomy (GTDB): domain Bacteria; phylum Bacteroidota; class Bacteroidia; order Bacteroidales; family UBA932; genus Bact-08. Next base: position 8,557 of record JAGDMC010000017.1, read on the forward strand.
GCTTCCGGTGCTGTTTGTTGCCCTGCCTTCCAGAGAATCATCGGCCAGAAAAGAGAGTATTCCTTTTTGTTTCTCCTGCGAAACCATTGATGCATATCTTGAAATATCCCTTACTTGTGCAAACTGAACAGAACTTAAATGCAAAAACAAGAGAATGAGAATGGCCGGGGAATACTTCATCTATAATTCATTATATTTGTCAAAATTAATCTATTTGTTCAAAATTATGCAAAAGAAAAGGGCGAAGAGAGGCTCCGGAAGAGCTAAAACTTTTAAAAATAAGATTTTAAGATTTTTAAAATTCCTTTTTATATACCTTCCTGCTTCTTTTATACTGCTTTCTGTGCTGATGATGTTTGCATTAAAGTGGGTTCCTGTCTACTACACACCTTTAATGCTTATAAGAAGTGTAGAGAACATTGGCGATAATACATTTGAAACTCACAAAAAATGGATGTCGCTTGACAATATTTCAAAGAATATGGCAATGGCCGTAATGGCAAGTGAAGATACCCGCTTTCTGACGCACAGGGGGTTCGACTGGGAGGAGATTGATAATGCCATTGATGCAAGTAAAAGAGGAAAGAGACTTAGGGGAGCAAGCACTATTAGCCAGCAGACTGCAAAAAATGTATTTCTTTTTCCAGCCCGGTCGTGGGTGAGAAAAGCCTTTGAATCCTATTATACGCTTGGTATAGAGCTTATTTGGGGGAAAGAGAGAATAATGGAGGTATATCTTAACGTTGCAGAAATGGGACGGGGAATTTACGGGGCAGAGTCTGCGGCACAAGAGTTGTTTAACAAACCTGCAGCGAAACTCTCTTCGAGGGAGAGTGCACTCATTGCAGCTTCCCTTCCCAACCCTCTTAAGAGAAATGCCGCCAGGCCAAGTTCATATATGGTGTCCAGAGCATCTTCCATCGAGTATATGATGGGAATGATTGAGGTCCCGGAATGGCTTGTTAAGAAACCTGTAAAGAAGATTAATAAAAACAAGTAACTACATTAAGAGTATGCGCAGCAGAGTATTGTTAATTTTTATATTATCCCTCATTACATTTGAAACGGCGTATTCTCAGTACGATAAACAAAAATTCTTTTTTAGGGGCAGGCAATTTCTGATAGAGGGAAAATACGCTCAGGCAATTGAAAACTTCAATATTCTTTCTCAACTGGATACCACACTATATGAATCCTATTTCTTCAGAGGAATAGCAAAATATAATCTTGGCGACTTTTTGGGAGCTCAGATAGATTTTGACAAAACGCTTAAAATAAATCAGCTCTATACTCCTGCATATCATTACAGGGCAATTACTCTAAGCCGGATTGGCAAATACGACCTTGCGCTCAAAGACCTGGAAGAGGCCGTGGATTTGCGGCCGAGCTATACGGGTCTCTATTTCAGCAGGGGCGTAACATACTTTTTGTCTCAGCAGTTCGAAAAAGCAGTCGAGGATTTCAACCGTTTTCTCAGGTTTGAGCCAAAAGTTCCCGATGCCTACCTGAACAGGGGGGCGTCCTATCTTTTTCTTGGAGACACAACAAAGGCTCTGAAGGATTATAATACTGCAATTTCTCTCAACAGGTTTGATCCGGAGGGATATATAAGAAGATCAAGAATTTTCGTTCTTCAGAATGAAACTCAGAAAGCTCTTGAAGACCTTAATCAGGCGCTTGTACTGGATACGGCCAACTCATTCGGATATTTCAACAGGGCACTTGTGAGGTACAATAACAAAGACATTATGGGGGCGCTTACCGACCTTGAGCGCGTTCTCAGGGACGATCCGGGAAATGCGCTCACACTATATAACCGTGCCCTTATTCGCTCTCAAATTGGCGACTACAACAATGCTCTCGACGACTACGACAGAGTTATTGAAATAAACCCGAACAATGTGCTTGCATACTATAACAGAGCCGCACTTTTTATGCAGCAGGGACGGTTCCGGGATGCGATGGACGACTATTCTCAGGCAATCAATCTCTACCCCGACTTTGCCAATGCCTATTTAAACCGCTCGTATGTTAAAAATCAGATGGGGCAGTTTACATCGGCCAAGAGCGATTATGAAATAGCCCAGAAAAAAATCAGAGAGTACAAATCAAAAATAGGGGATTCCACTAAAGTATCTGCCTTTGCCGATACAACTAAAAAATACGACAAACTGCTTGCTCTTGATGCCGACTTTGCAAAACGCGACTTTAAGAATGAGCTTCTTCAGTACAAGGATGTAGATATCAGATTGAAACCGCTTTTCAAGTTCCGGGCTGCCAGCGAGAATGAAATTATGATGGCTCTGGAAAACAGGTTTGATGACAAAAGCCTGGAGAATTTTGTAACCTCAATGCCTTTACCGGTGCGTCTTACAGCCAAGCAGGAAGATCTCACGCCGGACACTCAGAAGAAGATACTGGACGAAATAGACAAAAAATTACAGGAACGGAAAGAGAGCAAATCGCTCTTTGCCAAGGCACTCATTGAATCGGGCAATAAACAGTTCAATACTGCTCTTGAATGTTATAACCAGGCAATTGCACTCGAACCCGATCAGACTTTTTATTATATAAACAGAGGAGCTCTTCAGTCCGAGATGATAGATTTCATCTCTTCCATTGAGAGCAATGTTCAGGTTCTCACTCTTGACAATGCCGGTGCCACAAGGGCAAAGGTTCAGGAGCAGGCTACCAGAAGTTACGACTATACTCCTGCGATACACGACATGAAAAGAGCCGCCGAACTGTCCCCAAAATTCCCTTATATATATTACAACCTGGGTAATCTGTACTGCCTCTCTAACGATATACCGGAATCGATAATCCAGTATACCAAGGCGCTGGAGCTATATCCCTACATGGGAGAAGCATATTATAACAGGGGTCTGATTCTCCTTTACCTCAGAGACAAAGAGAAGGGATGCATTGATCTAAGCAAGGCCGGTGAACTGGGGATAGCTGATGCCTACCCTGTAATCTCAAAATATTGTATCGAGGAGAAAAGGTAACTATTTACGAAGGCGGTTTATAGATCTTACCATTGCCTCATCTCTTCCGATATATCTGATTGCAAGCCATGTGATAATTGCAGCAACAAGCGGAAACACAGAGTTTACTGTGAAGGCTGTGCCTTCCGGACGAATTATAAAAAGATAAAGTATCCAGGCCTGATATGCCACCAGTATGATTGAATTGAAAATAGATACTCTTATCTGAATCATCCTGTGACGATATAAAAAGATGGATACAAAAGATACAAGCGTGGTTATGATGTTAAATATGAGGAGAGGAGCGATGTTTACAAATTTAACGCTCTCCAGTGAACTCTGAGCCATAACCGAAAAGAAGAGGGTACCAAGTATAGCACTGGCTGCAAACAAAAATAGTGATTGAATTCGTTGTATCATAGGACTGATTTTTGCACAAATGTATAAAATAAAGCTTATTTTTGTAGCTAAAGAATTCAATTATGAGCCAGATACCATCATCAGAGTTGATTATCAATAGTGACGGATCAATATTTCATTTACATATAAAACCCGAAGAACTTGCCGATACAGTTATCCTTGTAGGAGACCCGGGGAGAGTTGAACTTGTTTCATCTTTCTTTGAAAGCAAAGAGTTTGTCCGCTCTTCAAGAGAGTTTGTAACTGTAACAGGTAAATACAATGGGAAAAGAATTACGGTATTGTCTACAGGAATAGGTACAGACAATATTGACATAGTAGTTAACGAACTTGATGCTCTTGCAAACATTGACTTAAAAACAAGGGAGCCTAAAAAGGAACATAAAAGACTCACTCTTCTCAGGATTGGAACTTCGGGAGCAATTCAGCCGGATATTCCGATTGGTTCTTTTGTTCTGTCTCATATCTCCGTTGGCTGTGACGGGCTTCTTAACTGGTATGCAAACAGAGACTCAGTTTCTCAGCTTGATATGGAACGGGCATTTGTCAAACATTTTGACTGGCCACTGAATTTACCGGCACCTTACTTTGCAAAAGCAAGTGACAGAATGATAAAACTTTTTGAAAAAGAGACAATAAAAGGGGTGACTATTTCTGCATCCGGATTTTATGGTCCTCAGGGAAGAGTTTTGAGGTTACCGCTCGCAATACCGGATATGGTGAGCAAATTTGAAAGTTTCCGTTTTAATGGTGACAGAATAACAAATTTCGAAATGGAAGGTTCTGCAATTGCCGGACTATCTGCACTTTTGGGCCACGATGCGGCAACAGTATGCTGCATTATAGCGAACAGGCACCTGCATGAAAGTCAGCCGGACTATAAACCTTATATCAAGAAGCTTGTTACACTTGCATTAGAGAAACTTACTCAATGAAAACAACTCAGGAGCTGATATCTCTTCTATCGTTGATTGACGATGGAGACACGGCAGTGAGAACTGC
>JAGDMC010000126.1 GCA_017860395.1 Bacteroidota bacterium
GCAATATTCTTGAGTTGTGGCCAAATCTTGAACTTTTCATGCACGGAGGAATCAATTTTGAGCCATACAGAAGTGAATACAAGCGCATTATACCGTCCGACAGCATGAAGTATCTTGAAAACTATAATGCTTCCGAGGGGTATTTTGCTTTTCAGGACGATCCCAGTGACCGATCTATGCTTCTGATGGTAAATGGCGGAGTATTTTATGAATTTATCCCTCTGGACAAATTAAGCGAAGCTCTTGACGGAAACTTTAACGAATTTGACACTGTAGAAAGTGTTAAAACCGGAGTAAACTATGCCATGGTAATAACAACCAACGGTGGTTTGTGGCGTTATTTAATTGGTGATTCGGTCTCTTTTACATCGCTTCGCCCGCACAAGTTAATCATAACCGGCCGCACCCAGCTGTTCATTAATGCTTTTGGCGAAGAGCTGATGATTGGAAACGCAGAGAGGGCTCTTTCTGCTGCCTGTGACGCCGGGGATTGTTCTGTGGAAAACTTTACAGTTGCACCCCTGTTCATGAAGGAAGGGGGAAAAGGTTCCCATCAGTGGCTAATAGAATTTTCCAGGACACCGTCCAGTTTAGAAAAATTTGCCGACTTGCTTGACCTTGAGATATGCAAACAGAATTCCGACTATGAAGCGAAGAGAACGAAAAACTCTACCATGGTAAGGCTGTCTGTAGTTAATCTTAAAAGCGGAACTTTTTACAAATGGCAAAAAGAGAAAGGAAAACTGGGTGGCCAGAACAAGATTCCCCGCCTGAGCAGCAGGAGAGACATTGCAGAAGACCTTATAAGAATAAATTCTGAGGAGTAATAATTACGACCTATGGAATCTGTAATAAAGTGTGTCAGGAATTTTATTGAGAAGCCCTGCGGTGTGTATCAGGAAGATGCATCTCTGTTCGGGAGCATTGCGCTTAAAGTGTTTAGTCATCAATATTCGAATTGCGAACCTTACAGACGATATATAAACTACATAGGGAAAGATACAGAGTCAATAAAATCCATTGAGGAAATTCCGTTTCTTCCCGTACAGTTTTTTAAAAGCGAGGAGATATACTGCGGACCCGGCAAACCTGAAAAAATTTTCACAAGTAGTGCTACAACCGGAATGGAACCGGCAAGACATCCTGTAGCCGAACTCTCCCTTTATGAGACAAGTTTCATAAACGGTTTCCAAATTTTCTACGGAAACCCTTCTGACTATATTATCCTCGCCATGCTGCCTTCTTATCTGGAAAGAGAGGGGTCTTCGCTTGTCTATATGGCAGATACTCTCATCCGAATGACCGAGAATAGCGAAAGCGGCTTCTACCTCTATAACAGACTTGAGCTGTATGAAAAGCTTTCTGCTCTGAAAAAGGGTAATAAAAAGGTCATATTGCTTGGGGTAAGCTTTGCTCTCCTTGATTTTGCAAACGAATATAAAATTGAATTTCCAGACCTTATTGTAATGGAGACCGGAGGCATGAAGGGCCGGGGAGTGGAAATCGAAAGGGAAGAGATGCACAAAATCCTCAAAAACTGTTTTGGAGTTGAAAATATTCACTCCGAATACGGTATGGCAGAGCTGCTTTCACAAGCCTATTCAAATGGTAACGGAGTTTTTATGACACCTCCGTGGATGAAAATTATTATAAGAGATTTCAACAATCCTTTCCGTGTGGCCGAGGCAGGAAACCGTGGAGGCATTAACATCATTGACCTGGCAAATGTAAACTCCTGCTCATTTATTGAGACAGAGGATATGGGCATAAAAACGGCCGGGAATGGTTTTAAGATTCTCGGCCGCATAAAAAATTCCGAACTCAGGGGCTGCAATCTGCTATTGGGCTAAATTGCCTGAATTGCTTTAATTGTATCGTTAACCTGCTTTTCAATATCTGCAGCCTTATCTTTCTCGCCACGATTCTTAAGAGCATCTGCAAGCATTATCAAATATGAGAGACTCCTCTCAATATCCGATTTTGAAAGATAAAACCCGTTATATTTTTGAGCAAAAAGGTCTATTGATGTAAAGCTGTCCTTTATGAAGGCATCTGCAAGCGAAAGTCCCTTTTCACGCGCTCCGGCAAGAATATATATATCAATAGCCTCCAAAACAGAGTGTTCGTTGAGGGAGCCAAGCAATGATACATTTAAAGGAAACTGTGAAGGAATCATAACAGCCTGCATTTTGTCCAGAACGGCAATCGCTTTGTCTGCCTTTCCCTCGAGTACAAGAGCTCTTGCTGTTTGCGTAAAAATGTTTCTTACACACGTTACCGCGGTGAATGTCAATAGATTCTGGTAATCAATATTTACCTTAGGGTCGTTCATATTTCCCCACTTGTATACATTCATCACCTTGTCATACATTTTTTCTGCAGGAACCCTTCCCGGGAAGCCAAGTGAAGTTTTACTCTTTATCGGAACAAACTTATATGCAAAACCGGTGTATTCAAGATAGTCCCTTATTCCGATTTCAAGATCGCCACCCATTGCAACAAAGTAGATTGGCCTGTCCCATTTGTAGTTTGCAAGCATATCAAGTACCATCAGTTCGGCTTTTGTCATCAGATCCTTGTTTTCGGGAAGATTGAGAACAATAGTGTCAACTATTTGTGCCGAATCGGCCACGCTCACAATGCCATTTGCAATTGCTCTCTCCCTGTCAACAGGAATGGTAAGTTGTCTTGCAGCAAAGAAACTGTAGAGCTCACCGTCCTGTCCCCTCACTTTTGCATCGGGATTTGAAACTAAATCCACCACCAGTTTAAGCGGGAACGGCTTGTTCACTTTGTCATAAATCTGAATCACGTCATTTGTTCCGTACAGGTACTCTCTCTTTGGTACTGTGAAAGGAACCGGGTCGGAATCATACGTTTTGAATTTCATCTGATCTATATACCAGTCTGTTCCCAGCAGAGATGTATTCATTATCCGCACATCGGTTCTCACACCTTCTACCTCCTGAATATACCAGAGAGGGAATGTGTCATTATCTCCGTGTGTAACAAGTATTGCGTTTTTCTCTGTGCTGTTTAAATAGTTGTAGGCAAGGTCGCGGGCAGTGAACCTGTCGCTTCTGTCATGATCGTCCCATGTCTGGCTTGCCATTTGAATAGGTACTATAAGGCAAACTGAGCTCACTGCTATCGCGGATACTTTTGCAGGCACCCACCTCTTTAACAGGTCATGAATTGCCATGACCGCAAGACCAATCCATATTGCAAATGCATAGTATGAACCGGCAAATGCATAGTCCCTTTCTCTCGGCTGGTATGGAGGCATATTGAGATAAACTGCAATAGCAATACCTGTAAGAAGGAAAAGCAACATTGTAACCCACCAGTTATGCTTGTCTTTGCCCAGCTGATAGAACAGTCCTACGAGTCCCAGCAATAGCGGAAGCATATAGAAGTGGTTCTTCGCCCTGTTGTTTACAATATAATCCGGACCAACACTCTGGTCGCCAAGCCTGACCTTATCAAGGAATGGAATCCCGGTTTCCCAGTTTCCTCTGAACACGTCTCCCGGAGTAGAGCCCTGAATGTCATTTTGCCTTCCGGCAAAATTCCACATGAAATACCTGAAGTACATCCAGTCCAACTGATAATCGAAAAAATATCTCAGATTATCCTTCATCAGAGGCAGTTTCTTATCGGTTCCCGGGATGGTAGTTCCCCTGCCTTCTGTATATGTCTGATAAAAATTCACATGATCCTTGGAACTGTTGCTCCACATCCGGGGGAAAAGCATTTTTGATTCCGGTTTATATTTTGCCTGAACCGGGCCATTTACCTTTTCATATTTTCCGTCGAGTTTTGCATAATATTTCTGAGTAATCAAATCATATGTAGAAGAGTAACTCTCGCCATAAATAAGCGGGTTGCTCCCGTACTGCTCACGGGCAAGATATCTTACTAATGAGAAGGGATTGTCGGGCTGATTTTCATTTGTGGGGGTATTTGCCTGCGACCTGATAATTACAACGGCAAAAGACGAATATCCTATTACAATCATTGTAAAACTCAGAATGATTGTGTTCCACAGATAATTTTGCTTTTTGTATGTATACCAGATGCCAAAAAAAGATGCAATAAGAACCAAAACCATAAAGACAACGGCACCTGAATTGAATGGAAGGCCCATTCCGTTAACGAATAAAAGGTCGAACCAGGATGCCATTTTTGGCAGATATGGTATTACTCCGTATAGAATAAACGCGAGAATCGCTCCTGAAATGAGTAGTACATATATGCTTTTCTTTGTGCTGACCTCATATTTTTTATAGTAATAAATAAATACAAGAGCCGGAATTGCAAGCAGGTTAAGCAGGTGCACCCCTATCGAAAGACCCATAAGGAATGCAATAAGAACAATCCACCTGTTTGCGTGAGGCTGGTCAGCCTGTTCCTCCCATCTGAGCATGGCCCAGAAAACAGCAGCCGTAAACAAAGATGACATAGCGTATACTTCACCTTCAACAGCTGAAAACCAGAACGAATCCGAGAAAGTAAATGCAAGAGCACCTACTAATCCGGCTCCCCAGATTGCTATTGAGTTTGATGAGGAAAGAGCTTCTCCTCTTTTTTCAATAATTCTTCTTCCCAAATGAGTAATGGTCCAGAACAGGAAAAGAATAGTAAATGCAGAACAAAGGGCACTCATGGCATTCACCATCATAGCCGCTTTGTCCGGTTGGGCAAATAATGTAAAGAACCTTCCTAAAAGCTGGAAAACCGGATTCCCGGGAGGGTGACCTACTTCCAGTTTAAATGCAGATGCAATAAACTCTCCGCAGTCCCAGAAGCTGGTTGTCTCCTCAATTGTAAGGAGGTATGTTGCAGAGGAGATTAATAAAACGATAACACCAAGGATGTTGTCGATCAATCTAAATTTTTTCAATTCCATGAGATAAAAAATACTGGTGATATTGAGAATAATTGACAAAGATACTATTTTGAATTTTTCTGCCTAACTTTGCAGCAAAATAAATACTTTATGTCCCCAACCGACTGGAAAAGCAGATTAGGAGT
>JAGDMC010000127.1 GCA_017860395.1 Bacteroidota bacterium
AGAGCTCCTGTTGCAATATCATATTCAAATCCGTGAATTTTCTTCTCTTTCTTGGGCTTTCCAGTTTTTTCGTCCTTAACCTCAACATCAACAGAACTTTTGATTTCGAACGTGAATTTTTTATCGTCGACAAGTTTGAGATTGGTAATTGGAATGTTTTGAGCATCAAAAGGATCTTTTACAATTTCCGTAAGCTGAACTGCAAGTTTTACATTGTCAAACAACTCTTTTTTAGACCCGGTAACAGGATCGGCAATATAGTAAGATGTTCCCTGAGCAGTCTGGTAGCTATACCAGAATTTGTCGGAATTCTTGAACCACTTGGGGCTCACAGATGTAGAAAATACCATTTTCCCAACTTTCTTAGGAGAAAACCTTGCAGCAAGATCGTAATTAGCAGTAGAGACAGCCTTTTGCTGACTCCATCCTGCAACTCCTGCCAGTAGAAAAACGACTAAAAGTAGAAAGCTTTTTTTCATATTGAAAAGTTTTGATTTTATATTTAATTGATATTTAGAGAGTTCTTGTCCATTCGGCAACTTCCATGTTTCGCAATTCTCCCTGCTCAATCCGGAACCGGACAGCAGTGCGAACATTATGAAAACCCTGAACCCCGGCAGCTCCGGGATTAATTGTCATCATGTTGTATTTTTTGTCGAAAATAACTTTGAGTATATGAGAGTGACCACAGATAAACAAATCCGGCGTATGTGCGGTAATGAGCTGAAGTGCGCGCTGATCGTAACGGCCGGGATAGCCGCCAATGTGCATCATGAGTACCTTCATCTTTTCTACCTCCATAACCTGAATATACGGATGAACCAGGCGGACAGAGGTTCCGTCACAGTTTCCGTAAACCCCTTTCAGAGGTTTGAATGCCTTAATTTGATCGGATACTTCAATGTTTCCAAAATCACCGGCATGCCAGATTTCATCGACATCTTTGAAAAACTCCCTGAGGGAATCATCAAAATAGCAGTGGGTGTCCGACAATAGTCCAATAAAGGCCATAAATCTGCACTAAAGTTTAATTATAATTTTCTTTCGGTACAGCCATATAGCCATTGATGTGAAGATTGTCACATAAATGAGTGCATACATCAGCGACCCCCATTCATTGTTGCCCAGAAGAGCAGCGCAAACATTTTTGTAAAACCAGGTGGAGGCGGAAACCGTAGTCTCTTTAATTGTCCAGTCGTCGGTTACAACAATGGTTGTCCATTTAATCATCCTGCCCAGTGTTTTTGCAAAAATACCCGCCATTACAAATGCGAATAAAGGGTTGAGTCCCATTGCCTTGAACGGGAAGAAAATCTTCTCCTTGCCTTTTACATCAATAAAGTAGATAAAGAACGCCAGCATGAGAATGGACCATCCGCCGGCATAGAATACGTATGAAGGTGTCCATAGCGGTTTGTTAATGGGAATGAATATGCTGAGAATCACACCTACTGCCAGGGAAATAAGGCCAATCGTGTAAAGTTTTCCCACAGCATCAATTTTCTGCTGGGACCTGCGGATAATTCCGCCAATCAGGAATCCGAATAAAACAGTTGCAGAACCGGACAGAACGCCCAAAAGTCCTTCCGGATCAAATGGAACGCCAAAACCATGATAAATATGTTTGTCACCAACAAGTGCAGCATCAATCGGGCCTGAAATGTTACCCTCAATTGAGAATGGGTCGCCTGTGCCAAAAAGAACAAGAATGAGCCAGTGGATAGCCATTAGTACAACCATCCCTACAATTATCCTGTTTTGTTTTTTAAGCCACAGTGCTATAAATCCTCCCACAAGATAACACAGGGCAATTCTTTGCAACACACCAAAAATGCGGATGGAATTAAGGTATACCATATAATTTTCTCCGAAGGTGAGTTCGTGATTTAGTGTGGTCGGGTAGAACGGGTATGCGTTGAGGGCAAGTCCTGTAATGAAAATAAGCGCAGCGCGTTTAACAAGTTTTTTAACCGACGCACTGTTAAGGCCGTCGTTGTACTTGGCAAAGGCAAAAGAGAGAGCAGCGCCAACAATAAAAAGGAAAAAAGGAAAAACAAGGTCGGTAGGAGTACATCCGCTCCACGCGGCATGCTTGAGCGGTGGAAATATTTTGGACCATGTTCCGGGGTTGTTAACCAGAATCATCCCTGCCACTGTCATGCCCCTGAGTACATCAAGAGCAGTGTATCTGTTGGCCGCAGTTTTCATAGTTCTAAGTTTTGAGGTTCCAACAAAAATAACCTTTTTATTGTATATTTGCCTTAGATATGGAGCTATTTTTTACAAATAACATTATAGGTTCCCTTGCCACGCTTGACGAGCAGGAGTCTGCACACTGTATTAAGGTATTAAGGAATAAGCCCGGAGACTCAATTTTCCTTACAGATGGCTCCGGCATTCTGTTCAGGGGTGAGATTGTTTCCGTAACCGGTAAAAAGTGCAATGTGAACATTGTGGAGAGCATATCCGGAAGAGATTCCCGCCCGTATTACCTGCATATAGCGGCTGCTCCCACTAAAAATCTTGAGAGATATGAGTGGTTTCTTGAGAAGGCAACAGAATTTGGTGTAGACGAGATAACACCAATAATTGGTGCCCACTCGGAGAGAAAAATCTATAAAAAAGAGAGGGGAGAAAGAATAATTCTTTCAGCAATGAAGCAATCGTTAAAGGTTACATTGCCAAAACTCAGCGAACCTGTGGACTTTGAAAAATTTGTATCAGAGGCAGGAAATAGTTTCGACGGAGATAAACTCATAGGGCACTGCAATGAAGGAGAAAAGGTGAGTCTGACAAATCATTTGCTCGCATTGAAAGAAAACCGGGAGAAATTACGGGTACTTATTCTCATTGGGCCTGAGGGAGATTTTTCCCCGGAAGAGGTCGAACTCGCAAAAAAGAATGGGTTTATTCCATTCACAATGGGGGATTCCAGATTCAGGGTTGAGACTGCTGCCATTGCAGCTGTTTCGGCTGTTTATTTTCTGTCTCAGAAGCAATAACCAAATTGCTATTTTCGAATTATTTTAATTTCGCCGCCAAGTCCCAGCTGAATTATCGAAGAAGGTTTGCCTGTGGCACCGGCTTCTAAATCGGGACCGGCACACCAGTCAACACCTTCCCTCACATCTTTGGAGATATCCCCGAAATGCACAGGAGATGCCTCTCCGGAAATATTTGCAGAAGTAGAAACAACAGGCCGGCGAAACTTGTAAATAAGTTTTTTGCAAAATTCATGATCGGGAATTCTAATACCAACGCTTCCGTCCTCTGCTGTAACATTTGCAGCAAGACCTACTGCTCCCGGGTAAATGATTGTAAGAGGAGTGTCCGCAACCTCAATCAGCTGGTCGGCAATCTCGGGAACCTCTTTTATGTATCTGTAAAGCATATCCGGCCCGTCAACAAGTACAATGAGGCTTTTGCTGTCGGAGCGTTTCTTTAGTGCGAAGACTTTTTCAACGGCTTTGGGATTTGTGGCATCGCAACCTATTCCCCACACGGTGTCGGTAGGGTAAAGTATAATTCCGCCCTCTTTAAGTATTTTAACGGCTTCTTCAACTGCTGCAATGATGTTCATACCTGCTGATATTAATTTATGGTACAATGATTTCTGTAATAACCGGATAGTGGTCGGACCAGCGGACCTTGGGATTTTTGTGGCTGAGGCTCCAGTATCCCTCAGGGTGAAGGACATAGTCTATTCTCAGGAGGGGCCAGAGAAATGCATAAGTGGCGCTGAACCCTTTTCCCGATTCACGAAAAGTGTCTTTTCTCCCTTTTGAGAGAATCTGATATGTATATGACATTGGCGTGTCATTAAAATCTCCGCAGATTATTGCAGGATACCTGCTAGCCTGAAGGTGGGCGGCAATTGCGTCAACCTGGCGCGATCTTCTTTTGAATGTTCCGGCAACCTTGTCGTGCACCTCCATTATCTCATCTGATACTTTATCGCTTTTTGTCATTTTCATTATGAGAGAAGTTAGCGATATGCTGTGAGATTCGAGGTGAGTATTGTATATCCGTATTGTTCTTCCGTAATGGTCAATGTCGCTGTATATGCAAAGATTTGTTCCGCCTTCAAACTGGACTCTTCCGTTGCTGAGGATAGGGTATTTGCTCAGAGTCAAGTTGCCGAACAGGTTTCCGCTTTTAAACCGGAAAAAACGATGGCTGTAATAGGGGTAATCCGGGAAGAATGTCCTGATATCGGCAGTGTCGCCTATGTAGAATTCCTGAAAACAAACTACAGAAGGGTCTTCGCTTGCAATGTATCTTGCAACTCCGGCAAGAGTTGCTTTTCTGTCCGAGCCTTTTTTCTGATCGAACATTCCAACATTATACGATGCAATTTTAAGGGAGATACCTTCGGCACCCCTGTCGGGCTCGCCCCAGCGGATAAAACGGTCGGCAAATAAAATTGCAGGAAGCAGCACGATAAATGTAATCCATGTAGCACCCGACCTGCGTATCATTCCCAAAATGAGGAGTCCGATGTTCACGAAAAGTATCGGAATGAAGTACAGCCCGAAAAAGAGAGGAAATGTAATAATTGAAGGATTAATGAGTACAGAGAAATAGGAGATGATAAGAGCAAGGGCAGAAACTATCAGCGCCAGCCGGAACATAAGGGCAACCGGCCATGGAGAACGGCTTCTTTTTGCTTTTTTCAGATCCTTTTTCCTCTTTGCCATTAGTAATACATTTTATTATTCTTTTTCCAGTACAGGATAAGAAGATACCCGAAAAGCATACCCCCAAGGTGTGCAAAGTGAGCAATGTTTCCACCGGTATTTGATATTCCAAGGAAAAGTTCAATTGCTCCGAATATGAGTACGAACCATTTTGCCTTTAATGCAACAGGAGGTATAATCAACTGAAGGACATTGTTAGGGAAAAGCATTCCGTATGCCAGCAAGACACCATAAACCGCTCCGGATGCACCAACAGTTGGAGTGTACATTATAGCTTCGATATTTGCTTTTGCAACGGCACTTCCTGCCTGCA
>JAGDMC010000128.1 GCA_017860395.1 Bacteroidota bacterium
CCGCCTCAGAACGTTCCATCCCCTCTGCCGGCTCTCAAAATAATAGAGCGACAGCCCAAAGAGTTCAGCTTAAATGTAGCTGCCGATATAACATACGACCAGATTTCCAAAGTAGCAAAGGAACAATTGTCCGGATTTACATTCAACGAAGGAGGCAAATCCGTAACAATTAAAGACATTCAGGTATACAGCAGCAATGGCAAGGCAGTTTTTATACTTGATGTATTGGGGTCGCTTAAAGGAAAAATCTATTTCTCCGGGAATATGAGATATAATCCGGACAGTACTTCAATAGAGATTACCGAACCCGAATTTGATATCAAGACCCGCAGCGCTTTGGTAAAATCGGCCAACTGGCTTCTTCACGGAGTGATTCTTAAAAAAATCGCACCATACCTATCCTATAAAGTTGCCGAAGACCTTGAAAACGCAAGGCTCGAAGCAAACAAGATGATGACAAAATATTCTCTTCTTGAGGGAATAGATCTGGAAGGTTCGCTCTCTGCCATTACTGTTACAAACCTGAACATGGTTCCCGGAGCAGTCCGGCTTCAGGTAAACCTGAAGGGGAATGTCGGAATCAAAGTGAATACTATTAAAATGTAGTTTCGCTCTCGGGACGCACAATTAGAATCGCCAGCGTCGGGTTGCAATATTTCTGACTTCAATGCACTGCCAACTAATCTCTTCGGGCTTGTGCGTCCTCCTCCGCGTTGCTTCGTCCGGCCGAATCGCCCTCATCAATTAGTTGGCAAAGTGTAAAGATTATTCATAAACGTTGCAACCCGCCGCCGGAGATGACTGTCCCGTCCTGAAATAGGTTGACACATCATCGCCTCCAAAAGGGGTAAGTTAGGTGCTCCTTTGTCGCAGGTTTACGCCTTCGGCGGAATGTATTGCCGCCGCATGGCTTAAAAACCGCGGCAAAGCCGCACCATATTTTTTAGTAGTAACCTGTTGATCAGAATGTTTCTAAGAACAAAAAGAAAGAATATCTTTTTGGTGTATTTCTGCAAAACTATTATTCCGGGCATACTCAGCCGGACGAAACGGAGCATAGTGGAGTGAAGGAGGATGGACTTGCCCGGTGTAATAGTTTTGTAGGTGATATCACGATGGGAGTATCTATAAACAAAAAATGCCCAACCTTCCGGCGGGCACTTTTTTATTTTTATTGAATAAGAAGACAACTCACACTGTCATTATCTCTCTCTCCTTGATTGAAAGAACTTCCTCAATCTTCTTGTTGTAGCTGTCGGTCTCTTTTTGGAGTGCATCTTCTCCGTCTTTTACCACATCCTCGGGAAGGCCCTCTTTCTGAAATTTCTTAAGAAGTTCCACGCCGTCTCTGCGGATATTGCGGATACTGATTTTTGCAGTTTCTCCTTCGGATTTAACTTTTTTAACCAGCTCTTTACGTCTCTCTTCGGTGAGAGGAGGTACGTTGATTCTGATATGCTCTCCGTTATTCTGAGGTGTAAAACCTATGTTTGCAACCATGATTGCCTTTTCTATAACAGGAATCATTTTTTTGTCCCATGGCTGTATTAGCATTGTTTTGGCATCGGGAGTGGTGATGCTTGCTACTTGTGGTACTGGTGTGGGATTACCGAAATAATCCACCATCACATTGTTGAAGACAGCAGGATTGGCTTTTCCGGCTCTGTAGGTCTTGAGTTCTTCCTCAAGGTGCAGCATAGCCTTTTGCATTTTTTCTTTTGCAGAGGTGAGAACCTCTTTTTGCTTGCTTATATCCATATGTTATTCAATTAATAAGTATTTGCAGTTATTGTTTTTACAAAGGTACGATGTTACTTTGAAACAACCGTTCCAATCGGTTCCCCTTTAACAATTTTCAATAAGTTTCCGGGAGTGTTCATGTCGAAAACTACAATAGGAACATTATTCTCCTTGCAAAGGGCAAAAGCCGTGAGATCCATTATTTTCAGGTTGTCGGCAAGTGCTTTGTCAAAAGTGAGGGACGAATATTTTACCGCTTTGGGGTCCTTTTCAGGATCGGCATTGTATACGCCATCGACTCTGGTTCCTTTAAGCAGAGCCTCTGCTCCTATTTCCGCAGCTCTGAGTGCCGATGCAGAATCCGTAGTAAAGAAAGGGTTTCCTGTGCCTCCTGCAATTATAGCAACTCCGCCTTTTTGCATAAATTCTACAGCCTTATCCCTTACATAATACCTTGCATATGGCTCCATTGCGGTTGAGGTAAAGAGCTCGGCATCTATTCCGGCACTTTTAAGTGCCATCGAAAGTGCAAGGCTGTTTATAACAGTTGCAAGCATTCCCATCTGGTCTCCTTTCACTCTGTCAAACCCCATTCCAACACCGGAAAGACCCCTGAAAATATTGCCTCCGCCAACAACAATCGCCACCTCAACGCCCGCAGAAACAATCTGTTTAATATCCGAAGAGTAGCGAGCCAACATGCTCACCTCTATGCCTTTGCCGTCTATGCCCCCTAAGCTCTCACCGCTTAGTTTGAGCAAAACTCTTTTGTATTTCATTTTCCAGGTTTATCTAACAAAAGTAGCCAAATATTATGAAAATACCAAGTTAGAGATTATCTTTGCGCAACTTTGAAAAGAGCAGAAAATTAATTAAAAGATATCATGGGAAACATTTTCACCTCATCCATTGGCAAGAAGCTTATAATGAGCATCTCGGGTTTATTTCTAATCCTATTTTTACTGGTTCACCTATTTGCAAACTCTGCTTATTTGTTTGGACCTGAGGCTTTTGACCTCATAATAGAAATCATGGGATCTCCAGTTGTAGTTGCAATGGTTCCAATTTTGGCTTTTGGATTCATTATCCATATATTTTATGCATCTTATCTTACTCTTACAAACATGAAGGCCCGCGGTAAAGAGAGATATGCTGTTCCCAACAAAGGGGAATCAGACTCATGGTCTTCAAAAAACATGTACGTTCTTGGAGTAATAGTACTTGGATTTCTTGTTTTCCACCTAACACACTTCTGGGCAAAAATGCAGCTTCCGGAATTTACAGGAGGAGAGGCCGAAAACGTAAACGACCTGATGCCTCTTATCTTCGGGAACATCTACATCCTCATTGCATACATAATTTGGTTCTGCGCATTGTGGTTCCACCTGACACACGGTTTCTGGAGTGCTCTTCAAACAGTTGGAATGAATAACCAGAAATGGCTCTCACGTTGGAAAGCAGTGTCTTATGTATATGCAACAGTTGTTGTTCTTGGATTCATTGGCATTGCAGTAACAGCATACCTAAAAGCAAACGGAATAATAGGCTAACGAAATTCCTGCCTACAAAATAAGGTCTCTAATGATCCCGTCCGAGAGAAACAATAATCCGGACGGGATTCTTATTTTATCTCCATCCATGATAAGATTGCCTTTTTTAAGTTGTGTGGCAACCGATTTTTCGAACTCCGAACACATCTCTTCGGAAAAAACTGCCCTAAGCTCATTTGGGTTCATCCCATCTGCCCTTCTTAAGGATAGCATTATTGTCTCGTTAAAGTGGTCTTTCTTTTTCAGAATTTCCGAATGGACTACTTTAACTACTGTACCCGATTGGCCGGAAGTCTCATTTTTCACAACATCTCCATGCTCTTTGCCGTCGCCCTGCTGATATGCTTTTAAGTATTTCGTTAGGGACGGTTCGTTCCAGAATCTTTTTACTCCGTCAAACGAGTGGGCCGATGGCCCAAGCCCAAGATATGGCGTTCTGTTCCAGTATGAACTATTGTGTTTTGCCTCTCTTCCAGGCAGGCAAAAACTTGATATTTCATATTGTTCGTATCCGGCGTTTGCCAGTTTTTTCTGAAGAGTTGAATACTGCCTCAGCGAAACTTCGTCGGAGAGCGCATTGTATACCCCTTTTTCGTATTGCCGGCCAAGCTTGGTTTTTGGTTCTATGCTAAGCTGATAGGATGAAATATGTTCCGGCCGGAGCCCGATTGCCCTGTCAAGGTTATAATTCCACTCTTCGTCCGAGAGTCCGTCAAATCCAAAAATAAGGTCTATGCTGATGTTGTCAAACCCTGCCTCTCTTGCCGCATTAAAGGCTTCAACTGCTTTTGAAGAGTCGTGCCTGCGGTTCATCCAGACAAGATGGCTGTCAATAAAAGACTGAACCCCCATGCTAATCCTTGTCACCCCAAGCTCTCTCAGCGAATACAGGTATGAAGGCGTTACATCGTCGGGGTTTACCTCCATTGTCACTTCATCCAGAGATTCAATGCTCTCTATCGAAAACTTATCCTTCAATTCCCGGAATACAACAGAAAGCGAACCGGCCGGCATAAGAGAAGGCGTCCCGCCGCCAACATAAAGTGTGGTAACGGGGACGCCCAATTTTTTAAAAAAATCCTTTCTGACCTTTATCTCTCCACAGAGTGCATCTGCAAACTGAGATATCTCCCCTGTGCGCTTTGTTGAGTAGAAGTCACAATAGATGCAAAACCGGGCACAAAAGGGAAAGTGAATATAAATTCCTGCCAAGTTGTATAAATAGTTCTATTTCAATAGCATGTCGGCCGAACCAAGTTTTGATTCTTCGGTATATACATCAACTGTATAAACGCCTTTTACAAAACTCTGGCTTCCTCCGAAAAATATGCAGATTTCTATTTCGGAACCCTGATAGTCCACCTCTCTCGATGCCGAATAAATCATCTGCTCCCCGTTTAATGTAAAAATCTGCTGCTGCCCGGAGGTGAGCAAAATTCCATCGGGACCCTTAACTCTTATGAAAATTCTTCTCGGACCTTTTGCTGCAATTGAATTCTCGACAAGGCTGAGGCAGGTACGGAATTTAGAAACCCGGCTGCTTCTGTCGGTATCCTTATTGGATGAGTTGATAGCTGTGAGCATAACGCCTCTGCCCTTAAGTACAGATCCAATCTGAACCTGCTTTGCATATTCGTCGGTAGTCGTTTGAAGTTCAGTTAATTTTGTACGGCTGTCTCTTGCTTCTGTCCTTGCGACAGTGGCATCTTCCCT
>JAGDMC010000018.1 GCA_017860395.1 Bacteroidota bacterium
AACAGCACAGGAAAGAATGAGTGATAGTCTGCAAACCAAATATAGACTATATCATATCTTAAAATATTGAACAACAAATAAAAAAACTCATTTGTTAAAGAAATTGCCTGTTTAATTTTTGATGAATTGTCAACCACGAGAGTGGTTACCGGGAATTTTTTTCCCAGAATATCCAAATCGCCCTTTATAAAAGTGGAGATTCGGGTATAAATAAAAAGTACCCTCTCTTTTTCCATTTATTTTTTTTGACGGAACAGTAATATGGCATTTGCCACCTTTCTTTCCCCCTTATTGTCGAATAATTTGTTGTCGGTTGGATGATTGACAACTCCGTTGCCGGAATAGCCTTCGATGTACATTGTAGTGGAACCGCCCCCGTCAAGATTGATTATATCGGATGCTCCCATCCATCTTAAAATACTCTGGAGTTCTTTGATTGATACTCCGTTTGATTTTTCGTTTCTTCCGTCAATGGTAACCAGCATTACTGTTCCGTCACCTTTTTTTGCAATTGCCGTTCTTGGGTGCCTGGTAGTGTAAAAAGAGGAACCGGAAAGTTTTTCGTCAACTCCTCCCACACGAAGAATGGGACCGGTAGTGAGAACGTCCTGCGCCTGAATATATTTCTCCCACTCCTTTATTTCGTCGGCTTTTATTATATACAGTTCTTTGTTGTAGAAAGCAAGGGCACCAAGCTGATGCATAGATCTTTGCTTGTTTACGATTGTATTGGGAGCAAGATTTTTCCCGTTCTTTCGGATATAATCTACAGAGTTATAGTCTTCGGTATTGTAATTATAGTTGAATTTAAAGAAAGATCCGTTTATTGCTGCCAGGGCACCGTTTTCGGCTGCAATTTTACTGGTCTCCTTAAGAACAGGGCTTGGAAACAATTCAAGAGTTGCACCGGATGATTTCCCGATTTCAATGATGGAAATATACTGGTTTGATTCAAACAACTCTTTGTTTTCAAAATGAATAAACTTGTAAATAACACCGTTTGCAATTGCGTTCTCTGTCCACTTTCCATTTACGAGTGTAATAGAGTCATTTTGGGAGTATCCGGCAAAAGAGGATAGCAGAAACAGGATAATAAAAAATTTCTTCATTTTATTGAATCTCAATGATTGCTTCTGAAACATTAATGATGTAGTCACCAGCCATTTCACATTCGGCAACGACATCCATATAATAGACACCTGTCTGATAGTTGTATTTGTTATGTTCAAGGTTGAGAAGGTGTTCTTCTTTAAGAATGTTCCGGTACTCGTTTATTTCTTCTTCTGAGTCTACTGCTTTTGAGATACCTTCAATCTTAGTATATCCTTTATCCAGATTTTCAATCATATTGTCAAATGCCTTTTCAAGAATTACAAACATATGATCGAGTTTGTTAACCATGTCCGGAGTAAAGCTCTTTCCGTGTATCTTTTTTCGATTGAGAATTCTGGCAATATTGTAACCGGAATCTCCGATGCTCTCAATTTCACTGATTATAGTATACATCGCCTGAAGTCTTCTTGCACTCTCTTCGCTCAGCTGTCCTTCGGCAACATTGTTGAGGTAATTTGCAATCTCCAGCTCTACCTTATCTGTTATCTGCTCATAATGCTCCAGCTTATTGTAAAGTTCTTCAAACTTATCCGTTTCACAGACTTTCAGGGATTCCCGGGCATAGACAAACTGCTGCTTGCTAAGTTTTGCAAAATCTACGATTTCGTACTTTGCCTGACTAAGAGATAGTTCGGCAGTACTTAAAACACCGCCTTGAATATACTTAAGCCGAAACACCTCTTCGGTATCTTTAGACTTGATAACCTTAGTTACTAATTTCACTATTTGTGGCGTAAACCATACTAAAATGAGTGTGTTGGTTGTGTTGAAAAGTGTATGCAGGAATGATATTCCGTATAATATAGCCTCGGAGTTTGTATATGGGTCAATTGAGAAAACGGCTATAGTTATTTTGGCAACGACAAACATAACCGGTTTATAAAGAGTGAGAACCCAGATTACTCCGAAAACATTGAAAACAGTATGAGCCAGAGCCGCTCGTCGGGCCGAAACATTGGCTACGGCGGCGGCAATATTTGCAGTTATTGTTGTTCCGATATTTTCCCCAAGGACCATTGCTGCAGCCAGTTCAAAAGGAATCCATCCATAGCTTGCCATTACCAGAGTGAGAGCCATGGTTGCACTTGAAGACTGCATAATCATTGTGAGGATAGTACCAATAAGCACAAATATCAATACTGAGCCGAAACCATAATTTGTCCATTGTTGTAAAAAGGCGAATATTTCGGGATTTGCCTTAAGGTCTGGAACAGAATCTTTTAGAAAGGTAAGGCCAAGGAAAAGCAGAGCAAATCCAATCACGAATTCTCCCATCGACTTTTTCTTCTTGGATTTGAACATCATTAAAACAAATCCAACTCCCACTAATGGGATTGAAAACATGGAGATGTCAAATTTAAACCCTAGCAAAGAGATAATCCATGCTGTGACCGTTGTCCCGATGTTTGCTCCCATAATAACCCCGACAGATTGTGTGAGAGTAAGCAAGCCGGCGTTTACAAAACTCACAACCATAACAGTAGTTGCACTGGAAGACTGAATAATTGATGTAATGAAAAGTCCTGTTAAAACTCGTTTAAAAGAGTTTGAAGTCATCGCAGCAAGAACATTGCGCATTTTCTCGCCGGCGACCTTTTGCAGTCCTTCGCTCATAAGAGTCATCCCATAGAGAAAGAGGCCGATAGATCCTAGGAGTTTTAAAACCTGAAATACAATATCCATGTTGATAATTATATATGATATCCGGCAACAAATATAATTCATAAATTGTTACCTTCGCGACATAAATAGGAAATAGATGAACCGTAAATTAACGATTCTTGTTTCATTTTTGCTGATTTTACTCTCTGTCAATACATCTTTTGCTCAATATTATTCATCCGGAAGTGATCCGGCGCGGGCAGAATGGCGGTATATTAAAACAGAATGGTACGATATTATTTATCCGCGCGAAGTGGATTCTCTTGCGAGGAGATATGCATTAATTCTCGAGTCTTCCAGAGATGCCGTTAACCTCCCGCTGAGGGCCAAACCCAGGCGGATTCCAGTAGTGCTTCACCCATACAGCGTTATGAGTAATGGTCTGGTTTCCTGGGCTCCAAAAAGAGCAGAATTCATTACCCGTCCACCTTCAATCGGCGGCTATTCTCAAAACTGGGAAAAACAACTTGTAATACACGAAAGCAGGCACATTGCACAAATGACAAAATTTGAAAGGGGCGTTTTCAAACCGTTGTCGTGGTTAATAGGTGAGCAGGCACAAGGTATCGGGGCCGGAATTTTTATAAACAAATGGGCCCTTGAAGGCGATGCTGTTGTATCAGAAACAGAATTGTCCTTCTCCGGCAGGGGAAGAGATCCTCTGCATCTGGTATATTACAAAGCGGCTTTTTTGGAAGGAGATTACAGAAATTATCCACAATGGGCATTCGGCTCATACAAAAAATACACTCCGGACGAATACAGTCTTGGTTATCTGATGAATTCCTCTATCCGGTTCCGGACATCCAAATATGATTTCATGGGGGAGCTGACAGAAAGCCTCGTTAATAATTTTTACAATCCAAGAAACGCTTCAATATCATACAGGAAGGCAACCGGGGAAAAAATTGTAGGAAACTTAGAGGAAACAACCAGGTTGATGGTTCGTCACTGGAGAACTGAAGATTCTTTAAGAGCCCCGTTCACCGGTTTAAAAGAGATTACCGGCAAAAAAAGCGAATATATATCTTACCGCTCGGCGATAATTCTTTCCAGAGATACAATTTTTGCAGTCAAAAGTGACTTGAATGAAACTAACCGCCTTGTAATAATAAGCAGTTCTGGAGAAGAGGAGACAATCTCATTTTTAGGCATTTTGAGCAGTGAATTGTCTTATTGTAACGGCAAGATTTACTGGACAGAACAAATTCCTGCTCTGAGGTGGGAACAGGAGAGCTTTTCCGATTTAATAGAATATGATGTAAAAAAAGGGAAAATAAGACGACTTACAAATGGACTGTCTGTTTTCAACCCGGTCGTATCAGCCTCCGGTCAGACGATAATTGCCGCGGAATATCCTGTAACGGGTTCTTCCAACCTTGTTCTCATTGACATAGAAAATGGCAACATTATCAAAAGATTCCGGGCACCTCATAACGGGCAGATTAAAGAATCGGTTCCGATTGGGCAGGTAATCTACTCGACTGTAATTACAGAAAACGGATTGGGAATATTTAAAATTGAACCGGATAAAGGGGTGTGGGAGCGTGAAGTTGACGAACAACACCAGAACATTACAAGACTTAGCCGCTTTAAAGAGAGCCTGCTTTTCGAAAGCGATATGGAAGGGGTAAACGAACTTTTCGAGTACGACCCTCAGATAAAAATCCTTCGGCGTCTAACAAATTCGCCTCTTGCGGCTATATCTCCATTCTACTTTGCAACAGAAGATGCTCTCTATTATTCCAATTTTTCCAAAACCGGATTTGGCCTGGTATCTGTACCCGCCGACTCGCTGGAGTGGAAATTTGCATACTTTTCAAAACCGCACAGATATTCTCTTGCAGATGAAATATCAAATCAGGCTAATTTTAATATAGATACAATCTCTTTCGCCGGAGTGGATAAATTTGCTTCAAGGCCATATCAGAAAGGCGACCATCTTTTCCGCATTCATTCGTGGATGCCTGTATATTTCAACATTGATAACCTTAAAAATGTATCCTACGATAATTTTTATGAGCTTGTCTCCCCCGGAGCAACGGTCTATTCACAGAACTCTCTTGGTACGGCTACTTCTATGCTTGGATATTCATACCATAACGGTTTTCATACCGGACACGCAAAGTTTACATACAGCGGGCTCTATCCGGTTTTTGAGATAGAGGCAGATTATAACGACAGGTTCAGGCAAAAAATAAGACTTATATCCGAAGATCCGTTTCACCCGATAATGGTGGCTGATACAATAGTGGGTTCTCCTGTTTTTAACGCTTCGGTATTGGTTTATCTTCCATTTAATTTAAACAGGGGCGGATGGGTGCGCGGGATAATTCCAAGACTTGCCTGGCGTTATTCGACAGACTCCTATTATTCTCTTGAAAAAAGGAAATATCTCGATTATCAGCATTATGTGCTGGGAATACAGTATTATCAGATGCTCAGGATGACCAAAAGAAATATTTTTCCGAAATGGGGTTATGGGGTTAATGTTCAGTATAATTCCATGCCTTTTTCCGGTGAGAATTTCGGTTCAACTTTTTATGCAAACATATATTCTTATGTTCCTGGCCTTCTCAAGAATCAGGGGTTAAAAATTTCAGCTGCCTTTCAGAGGCAGATATACAATGGCAAGAAATATCTTATGAAAAACATAGCTCCTTCTCCAAGAGGCTATGATACTCATTTCAGCATAACTTATGCTTCGGTATTTACAGATTATGCAATTCCGGTGAACCTTGGAAACGCTACTCTTTCCTGGCTCCTTTACCTTAAACGGGTACAGATTATTCCTTTTTTTGACTGGGCATACAGTCATGGAATGGACAGAAACAGGCACATGATTTCGGGAGGAAGCGATATTCTGGTCGATTTCAATATTTTTAATATCTCACTGCCTCTTACGGCTGGGGTGAGGTATATCAGAACAGGGGAAAACAGGAATATCTTCCAGTTTTTATTCCAGACACCATTGTTATGATTCACTTTAAAAAAATAAACACCCTTAAGCCTTTTGACTGGTTTCTGATCCTGGGGATAGTTACTACAAATATTATCTACTCTGTTTTGGCCGGTGAGTTTGATATTATAGGATCTGTTGCCGGTGTCACAGGTGTTGTTTGTGTTGTCCTTGCTGCCAAGGGAAACATTCTTAATTATATTTTCGGGCTGATAAATGTTGCGCTGTTTGCCTGGATATCATATAAGGCGGACCTGCTGGGGGGTGCAGCTTTGAATGCGCTGTATTATTTACCTATGCAATTTATCGGATGGTACACCTGGATTAAAAAGAGAGACTCGGAAGAGTCCGTTACGGTCGTAGCCAAACGGCTCAACCTCAGTCAGAGACTTTTGCTGGCCGGGGTGAGCGCTGTTTTTGTAATAGCAGTGGCATATATTCTTTTTCTCTTTAAGGACCCTCAGCCGCTAAAGGACTCTGCAACTACCGTGCTGTCTGTTATTGCAATGTTTCTTATGGTAAGGGCATTTATGGAGCAATGGACACTGTGGGTGGCGGTAAATTTTATCAGCGTGGTAATATGGGTGATCGCATTCGCAAATGGCGAGGCGCATTCGATGCTTATGGTGATAATGTGGATGTTCTATCTGGTTAATTCGGTAAGCGGATGGATCAGCTGGCTTAGGCTTTCAAAAAAGGATCATTTACCGGATTTGAAGTAATTCCTGATAATGTTGGCGGTTTTTTGTCCCACAACCTCTTTCAGGTCATCGAATGAGGCCGATTTTACCCCTTTAACGCTATGAAATTTTGAAAGGAGTTTTTGTTCGCTCTTCTCACCCAGTCCGGAAATGCTGCGCAGTTCCGATTCGATTTGTCCCTTGCTTCTCTTGTTCCTGTGGTGAGTAATTCCAAACCGGTGTGCTTCGTCCCTTAAATTCATAATAACTCTCAGTGTGGCAGAATTCTTGTCGAGAAAAAGGGGATGAGGGTCCCCGGGAATTATAAGCTCTTCGAGCCTCTTTGCGATACCCAGCAATTGAATATCCTTTTCCAGTCCCAATTCGGAAAGAGCCTCGTATGCCGCGTTAACCTGACCCCGGCCGCCATCTATCACAACCAGCTGAGGCAGTGTGCTACCCTCCGACAGGAGTCTTGAATAACGCCTGTTTACAACCTCTTTCATTGTTGCAAAGTCATTTGCACCAACTACCTTTTTTACATTAAAGTGCCGGTAATCCTGTTTGCTCGGGACCCCGTCCCGGAAAACCACGCAGGCAGATACTGCAAAGCTTCCCTGAATATTTGAGTTGTCAAAACATTCAATATGTACAGGAAGTTCTTTAAGGTCAAGATCTTTCCGGATAGAGTTGAGTATTCTCTCTTTATGTTCTTCCGGACGGAGTATCTCTTCCTGTTTAATTTTTTCAAGCTTGAAAAGTCTGGCGTTTTTAAGACTTAATTCAAGAAGGTTAAGTTTTTCGCCTCTCTGAGGTATGTTTACCCGGCTGTTTTCAAATACCTCGTCCGGAGCAAATGATGTGATAAGCTCCTTTGAAAGAGGGCCGAATTTATTTCTCATCTCTACAATAAAACGGGTGAGAACGGCAGATTGCTCTTCTTCTAAAGGGAGCTTAAACTCAACATTAAGCGACTGTACCACCGACCCGTTAACAACCCTCATATAATTTCCGAATGCCAGATTGTTTTCAAAAACGATGGAGAAGACATCTACATTTGTTATGTTCTGGCTCACTACCATTGATTTGCTGTAATGCCTGCCAAGGATTTCTATTTTTTCCTTAAGTGCATGGGCATCCTCAAACCGAAGTTCTTTTGCAGCCAGACTCATCTCCTTTTTCATCTCCTTTACCAGACTCGCGGTATCTCCTTTAAGAATGAGCTTTATTTTATCAATCTGTAAATTATAGTTATCCGGTGATTGTGCTCCAATACAGGGAGCCTTGCATTTTCCAAGATGGTAGCTCAGGCATGGCCGGTAATTTTTAGTTTTAATATTTTCCGGAGAGAGAACAAGTTTGCAGTTACGTATGGCAAAAAGAGTTCCTATTAACTCAATGAGTGAATATGCATATGATACATTGCTGTATGGACCATAATAAAAAGAGCCGTCCCGGATAAACCTCCTTGTAAGCATTATCCGAGGAAAGTGTTCGTTTTTAATGCAGATCCACGGGTAGGTCTTACCGTCCTTCAGAAGAATATTATAGCGGGGCTGATGTTCTTTTATGAGATTGTTTTCCAGAAGCAGCGCTTCGGATTCGTTTTCAACAATTGTGTGCTCAAAATGATCGATTTTTGAGACCATCACGCGAGTCTTGGCAGAGAGCCCCTCTTCAGATAAAAAATATTGAGAAACCCTGTTTTTAAGGCTTTTGGCCTTGCCGACATATATGATTGTCCCCTCCTTATTGTAAAAGCGATAGACACCGGGAAGAGAAGGAAGTAACTTTACTCTATCCCTTATGTTATCTTTAATCTCCTTACTTTTCATTTGACGGTGCAATCGAAGTATATTTTTTGTAAAAGTAACAAATAAACTATATTTGCATAGTAATATGAATTCGAAACTTATATCAAAATCGGACCTAAAGAGAGCTATCAAAGTTCATGGCCTTCCGGGAAACATTCTGGCCTCCTTCCTGCTTTGTATCCTTGGGCTTGACAGGATAAATAAAAAATATGCCCGCTTCTCTGAGTTCAATGGACGAGACTTTACATCTGCCCTGCTTGTCGAATTCAATGTTAAATACGATATAATTGAGAAGGAGCTTGAATATATACCTCAGGAAGGACCATTCATTATTGTTTCAAATCATCCTTATGGTGCTATTGACGGAGTTATCCTTATAAATATTTTCAGTGCTGCCCGGCCGGATATAAAATTTCTGACAAACTTCATCCTTTCGCTTATTCCTAATCTTAAGGATTTCTTTTCTCCGGTAAATCCATTTTCGGACAGGCCCGAACTTTCACCGAGCTTTGGAGGAATCCGGATGGCTTCGGAAACACTTAAAAGCGGTGGGTGTCTTGGGCTGTTTCCTGCAGGGGAGGTTGCAACTACATACGGAACTTCAATAATTCAGGATAAAGAGTGGCAGCAGTCTATAATAAAGCTTATTAAAAACTCGGGAGTTCCGGTTTTACCTGTATACGTGCACGGAACCAATTCAAATTTCTTCCACTGGCTAGGAAAAATTCATCCAATGCTGCGAACTGCCAGGCTGCCAGGGGAGCTTTTAAACAAAAGCGGCAAAACTGTACCGGTAAGAATCGGCAAGCTCATCTCGGTGAATGAAATATCGGAGTATAAAGACTTACAGTCTCTAGGAAGGTTTTTACGGAGCAGGACATATGCACTTGAAGCAAATGTTAAATCCGAAATAATCCGTCCGGAGGAGGTATACTCCAACCCGATTGCTCTTCCAAAAAACAGGCGCTCACTTGTTAAAGAGATAAATCTGCTTTCAAAGGAAAAGCACCTTTTCACAACAGGACACTTCAGTTGCTATCTATCCGATTCAAAATCGATTCCAATATTAATGCACGAACTTGGCCGGAAAAGAGAAGAGGCGTTCAGAGCCGTGGGCGAAGGAACAAAAAAACCTCTCGATACCGACGAGTATGACGAATACTACAAACACCTCATACTTTGGGATAAGCATAAATCCAGAGTGGTTGGTGCATATCGTCTCGGTTATGGAAAGGAGATTCTTGCAAAAAAAGGGATTAAAGGCTTTTATACAAAAACCCTTTTCGATTACGAACCGGAATTCGTTGATTATCTAAAGCATTCTATTGAACTGGGAAGGTCTTTTGTTTCTGTTGAGTATCAAAAAGAGGCATTGCCCCTTATGCTGCTTATAAAAGGATTGCTTTACTCGGTTTTGAATGACAGCAATATAAAATATCTTATAGGGCCGGTGAGTATAAGTTCATGGTACCCTAAATTTTACAGAAGCCTTATAATTCAGTATCTGAAAGACTACCATTCTCTTGAGGGAATGGATAAACAGCTGAGACCAAAGAACCCGTTCTTTCCGGACTTTCTCAGGAGTAATCCGGATGACCTGATGAAAGGAAAATCAGAAAGTATCGAGAAATTTGACAGATACCTGCTGAAGTTAAGCGATAACGAGTACAGGCTGCCGACACTTCTCAAGAAATATCTTAAAATTAACGCCAAGATCATTAATTACAATGTGGACCCTGACTTTAACTATTGTGTGGACGGGCTGGTATTTATGGATATTATGAAAGTTCCCAAGCAGGAGATTATTAATCTGGCAAGGGATGAGAAAAATCTTAATGCTATTCTCAGGAGATTCGGAATTAACGAAGATTAAGGAACCGGGTCGTACCCGCTGCCTCCCCAGGGATGGCATCTCAGGATTCTTTTTACAGCAAGATACAGCCCCATAAAGGGGCCATGTTTTTTTACAGCCTCAAGCGCGTATGACGAACAAGTTGGAGTAAACCTGCATGATGGCGGTTTTAAGGGAGATATGCAGTACTGATAGCATTTAATCAGCAGAATTAGTGGTGCCGATGCTATCTGTATCAGAATATTTTTTAAGTTTTGAGAGTGCATTTTTTAATGCTGTATTAATCTGATTGTAATCAAGAATCTCTGAACTGATATAAACAACTGCAAAATCCAGGCCCGGAACAGATTCAAGAATTTCACGATTAAGGCGGTAGCTTTCACGTATTCGCCTTCTTATTAAATTTCTGTTTACAGCTTTTTTGTGCTGCCTCTTTGGTACGGAAATCAAAATCCGGTTAATACCCTCAGGGTTGGTATTATAGTAGATTTTAAAGGGGTAGCTGAATAGTGCTTTTCCATCTTCAAAAAGAGAATTTATAAGTTTTATGGAACTTAATCTCTCTTTTTTGCGGAATGTGTATCGTGTTTCTGTCATTATATATTGCAGAATTACTTTTGTTCCAAGTAATTAAGCAGAGCTTTGGCAATAGATGGAACCTCTGGTGTTGGAGCAACTACGTCGGCTGTAAGTTTTGCCGCCTTGAGAGCCTTTAAGGTTGTTGTCCCGAATGTGGCAAACTTAACCCCGTTCTGTTTAAATTCGGGGAAGTTTTCCAGCAGGGATTTGATATCGCTTGGGCTGTAAAATACAATAATATCGTAAGTATCAATATTTACGCTGCTGAGGTTGCTGTTTACTGTCTTTACAAATACAGCACTTGAATGCTTGATTTTTGCCTTTACAAAGATTTTGTGCAGGTCGGTCTTGCAACTGTCTGCTGCAGCAATAAGGAAATTTTCGTTTTTGTGCTTAACTCCGATTAGTTCAACAATGGAAGCATTGGTCCCATTGCCAAAGAAAATTTTTCTTTTCCGGTATACAATATGCTTTTGCAGATAGAGAGCAACAGCCTCTGATATACAAAAATATTTCATTGTTTCCGGAATAGCGATTCTTATCTCCTCACTGATTTTGAAAAAAGCATCAATGGAGTTCCTGGAGGTAAATACAACGGCTGTATAGTCGAGAATAGAAACTTTCTGAAGACGAAACTCTCTGGCTGTAAGTGGTTCTACTTTGAAAAACGGAATAAAGTTGATGTTGACTTTATATTTGGAAATCAATTCTGTATAAGGAGATCCGTTAGTTGGTTCGGGTTGGGAAATTAATATGTTTTTTATTTTCATATTACTATAGAGAAAGTATAAAATTCGCGATTAAGACCAATGGTAGTATTTCTGCGCCGCAAAGATACAAAATATAAAAAAAATGAGAAAATCGATGACCAATTATTATTTGATAGCTTCTGAAAAGATATATTAATAATATTGGTAAAACGCTGATAGCCATTATAAATACAACCTCTTCTTCTGTTATGAGGGAAGAGAATGTTTTAATTAAAACGGACGGAAAAGTGAAAATTGCTGCTATAATGACATGATTATAGCCAACTTTTTCCAAAAGATTGAATGTTACTTTATCCCGGTTAATCCATGAGAGAAGTTTAAAAATCAACTTTTTTGCCAGTCCGAAAAGCAATAAAAAGACAAAAAATCCAATCAGGAAAAAGGGAGGATAAATATTAAATTCCTGCGAAACGTAATTATCTGCCAGAAGCGTGATTATCACCGGAAAGTATAGCAGGGAAATTACAAAAACAACATTTCTCTGTTGCGTTATGGCAAGTTTCTCTTCCAGTTTGCAATGATTTCTCAAAGAGGTAAGAGCTTTTAATACTGCAGGAAGAGTACTTATAATCTCCCTGGAAAAAACGACAAGCAGTATAAAGAACGAAATTATTATTCCGGAAAGGAATACATCTGGCTTTTCAGAAGTGACATTTCCTGCGGGAGCAGGGACAATTGTCAGGTTTTTTGTTGAGCTTCTCCACAATGAATCTATAGGCAGCACATTTTCTCCCTGAGCAGAATATGTATTGTATACAAGATATCTGCACGACACACTGTCGGTAATGTATAGAGTATCGGTCTGAAACATCAGTTTCCCCTTTTTGCCGGATAGCCGAGTGATTGCAGGATAGAAATAATTCTGTCTCTGAAATCGCCCTGTATTATTATTTCACCATCTTTAACTGAACCGCCAACTCCGCACTTGCTTTTAAGGCTTTTTGCAAGCAACTCAAGATCGGAACTTTTGCCAATGAACCCCTTAACAAGGGTTACTTGTTTCCCTGCCCTGTGTTTACGGTCGATTGCAACAATAAGTTTTTGTTTAACTTCGGGCAACGTTTCGGTATCTTCACCGTTTTCTTGTCCTGAAAATTGGAACTCGGGATTTGTGGAGTACACTACTCCTAATCTGCTTTTCCAGTCGGTTGGGGACATAAAGTATTTATTTTGCTGCAAAGTTAGGCAGAAAAATTCAAAATAGTATCTTTGTCAATTATTC
>JAGDMC010000129.1 GCA_017860395.1 Bacteroidota bacterium
AAACTTCTTTTGGTAAGCGGTTTGATAGGTGGTCTCTATGATTTTATAGTTTCTACATTTGGCTTTTGGGCAGAAACATTTACAAGCCGGGTTCTTCCATTTGGAGAAGCAATTGCAGACAAGGCAAAGCTGGTATTTAAGATTAATGTTGGAGCAGCCGTTTTGGGTCTCGGATATATTATCGGTCTAAAATACGCATTCATAATAAGTCTTGGTTCTATGCTTGTATGGTTCGTAATCATACCACTAATGAATCTGATATTTGGAGCTCAGATTGTTGACCTTATGAATGCCGGACTCACTGCCACTGTTGGAAGTATGGACCCGGAAACAATATTCAGAACATATGCAAGACATATTGGAATAGGAGGTATTGCAACAGCAGGTGTTATTGGAATTATAAAATCGGCCGGCATAATAAAATCGGCATTTGGCCTTGCAGCAAAAGAACTTAAAGGAGGAGCAGGAATTGACAAATCTACTCTTAGGACTCAGCGCGACCTTCCTATGAAAATTATAGCAATAGGCGTGTTGATTGCTCTTGCCGTCACATTCATTTTCTTCTATTTTGGCGTAGTTAACAATCTTTATCATGCAATTATAGCACTCCTTGTTGTTGCCATTATTGCTTTCCTTTTCACAACTGTTGCTGCAAACGCAATAGCAATAGTAGGAACAAACCCTGTGAGCGGGATGACTCTTATGACTCTTATCCTTGCCTCAGTTGTTATGGTTGCAAGCGGACTTACAGGAACTGCTGGCATGACAGCTGCTCTTATAATCGGAGGTGTTGTTTGTACTGCTTTATCGGTATCAGGAGCCTTTATCACCGACCTCAAGATTGGTTACTGGCTTGGAACTACACCGGCAAAACAGCAGCAATGGAAATTTCTGGGAACCTTAGTTGCTGCGGCAACAGTAGGAGGAGTAATGATGATACTTAACAAAACTTACGGATTCGTTGGAGACCACGCACTGGTTGCCCCTCAGGCAAATGCAATGGCTGCGGTAATTGAGCCAATGATGTCCGGAGGCGGTGCACCATGGATTTTATATGGCATTGGAGCCGTAATTTCTGTTATTCTTACAATTTTCGGAATACCTGCACTTGCATTTTCTCTTGGTATGTTTATACCTCTTGAGTTAAACCTCCCTCTATTGGTCGGCGGTGCAATTGCCTGGTTTGTTTCAACCCGCAGTAAGGATCAGTTACTGAATACAGCAAGAAAGGAACGCGGAACATTGCTTGCATCCGGGTTTATTGCCGGTGGTGCATTGATGGGTGTTGTGAGTGCAATATTGCGTTTCGGAGGAATCAACCTGCTCCGTACAGAGTGGATGGAATCCAATGGCGCCGAGCTTCTTGCTCTTGGAATGTACATCATTATCATTATCTATCTTGCCTGGGACAGTATGAGGGCAAAAGCAGAAGATTAGAAAAAATAATATTTATAATATGAAAGAAAAGGTTCTTGAAAAATTCTTAAGATATATAGCAATTGATACGGCTTCGGACCCCGATTCCGAGAGCCAGCCAAGCACTCAGAAGCAATTGAATTTGTCTGCGTTGCTGGTTAAGGAACTTAAAGAGATGGGTATAGAAAATGCCTCTCTTGACGAGTTCGGTTATGTAATGGCAACTATTCCGTCAAATCTTCCGGGAGGAAAAAAGGTCCCGGTAATAGGTTTTATTG
The DNA here is from genome assembly GCA_017860395.1 of Bacteroidota bacterium. GTDB lineage: Bacteria > Bacteroidota > Bacteroidia > Bacteroidales > UBA932 > Bact-08. Next base: position 1,695 of record JAGDMC010000129.1, read on the forward strand.
CACATGTCGACAGTGCCCCGGATGCTCCCGGCGCAAATATCAATCCGCAGATAATTAAGAATTACGACGGAAATGATATTGTCATCAGCAAAGAGAAGAAGATGACAATGAAGGTTGAGGAGTTCCCCGAACTCACAGCCTATAAGGGACAAACTTTAATCACGACAGACGGAAACACACTTCTTGCTGCCGACGACAAGGCCGGCATAGCTGAGATAATGACAGCCGCAGAATATATAATGAAGCATCCGGAGTTCCTGCACGGCGTTATTAAAATCGGGTTCACTCCCGATGAAGAGGTAGGCCGCGGCGTTGACAAATTTGATGTTAAACGCTTTGGGGCAGATTATGCTTATACCATGGATGGCGGCCAGATTGGAGAGCTTGAATATGAGAACTTCAATGCGGCAAGTGCCAAAATATATATTCAGGGCAGGAATATACATCCGGGATATGCAAAGAACAAAATGATAAATGCCATTATTCTTGCAAGTGAGTTCAACTCGGTTCTTCCTGTTGAGCAACGCCCGGAATTTACTCAGGACTATGAGGGATTTTATCACATCATCCGCTTCGAAGGAAGCGTTGAATATGCTACCATTCAATATATTATTCGTGATCACAGTACTGCAGAATTCGAGGCTAAGAAGTGCTTCATCGAGGAGGCGATTACTTTTATGAACATGAAATACGGCGAGGGCACCTTCAAACTCGAAATGAAGGACCAGTACTACAACATGCGCAAGCAGGTTGAACCGCACTACCATGTTGTGGAAAAGGCAATCAAGGCTATGGAGATGGCCGGGGTAAAACCTCTCATCAAACCAATCCGCGGAGGCACAGATGGCGCACGGCTGTCATTTATGGGCCTGCCATGTCCGAACATTTTTGCCGGCGGCCACAACTTCCACGGCAGATATGAGTACATACCTCTTGAGAGCATGGAAAAAGCCTCAGAAGTTATTTTAAATGTAATTAAACTTTATGCACAGGAGTAGTATTGTGCTGCTCCGTTAAAAATATAATAAAATGTTACTGACTACTACATCCACCCTTCAGGGTAAAGAGATTGAACAATATTACGGTCTCGTTTCAGGAGAAACAATTATAGGTGCCAATATATTCAAGGATTTTCTTGCAGGCATAAGAGATATCGTTGGGGGCCGTTCCGGTTCTTACGAAAGAGTTCTTAAACAGGCAAAGGAGGAGGCCATCCGGGAGATGACCGAACAGGCTACCATGCTGGGAGCCAACGCAATAATTGCAATTGACCTGGATTACGAAACTGTTGGAGATTCTATGCTTATGGTAACTGCTGCAGGAACAGCAGTAAGGTATCGCTAACTTCTGATTCTGATGTACGATTTTGATAAAGTCATTGACAGGCGGGGAACCTGTTCTGTCAAGTACGACTCGCTAAAGGAGGTCTTCGGAACAGAGGACCTTCTTCCTATGTGGGTTGCCGATATGGATTTTCAGGCCCCTCCTTCTGTACTTGAAGCGGTCCGTGATACTGCCCAAAGGGGAGTTTTCGGATACACATTCAGGTCGGCAGAATCCGTAGATTCTTTTATAGACTGGGTTGGCACAAGATATGACTGGAAAATCAGGAGAGAGTGGGTAACATCGGCGCCGGGGATAGTTGCTGCACTGCCAATTGCCATAAGAGCATTTACATCTGAGGGTGATAAAATACTTATCCAGACTCCTGTTTATCCTCCATTTCATGCAATCGTAAAAGAGAACAGCCGGCAACTCGTGTACAGCCCGCTTTTCATTGAAAACGAGACCTGGTGCATAGACTGGGATAATTTCGAGAGCAGGCTCAAAGAGGGCATAAAAATGTTTATCCTCTGCAGTTCTCACAACCCTCTCGGAAGAGTATGGGGCAGGGAAGAGCTTAAGAGAATGGGAGAACTTTGCTGCAAATACGGCACAATCATATTTTCAGATGAGATTCATGCGGACCTGTCTTTATACGGGAACAGGCATACAGTAATGGCTTCCGTTTCGGAAGAGATTGCTGCAAATACCATTACGGCAATGGCACCAAGCAAGACATTCAATATTGCCGGAATGCTAAACTCTGTAATTATATCCTCATCGGAACGCCTTTTGAAAGGATATAACGGTGAACTTACGAAAATGCATCTCGATCTTGGAAACATATTCGGGCATATTTCGATGGCCGCCGCATACAGAGGGAATGAAGAGTGGCTCAGGGCACTCATCTCTTACCTCGAAAAAAACATTGACTTTGCATATGACTTTGTTGGACGCGAGCTGTCCGGAGTAACATTCATCAAACCACAAAGCTCTTTCCTGCTGTGGCTGGATTTCCGCAACAGCGGCTACAGCCATGAGGAAGTAAAACAGAGGCTGCTTAATGTGTCCAAACTTGGATTAAACGACGGACTCGCCTTTGGTTCAGACGGAGAAGGGTATTTCAGAATGAATCTCGGAACCACTTTGTCAAGAGTCCGGGAAGGAATGGAGCGGCTTAAACTTGGTTTTAAATAAGTTTTTGGATGGACATAAGTTATTTGGTTATCCGGATAAGGCGCGGGATTTTCTGAGGCTTGTCAGGAGGATTTGGGCACCCACTGAAGGAGCGGCGCGTAAAAAAAAATAATAGCGGAAATTGGCAGCTGCTTTGTACAAGCAAACAATCAATTTCCGCCTTTATTTTTTAGCGCAGCGACTTCAAAGTGGGTAAATCCGGGACATATATATCAGAAAATCCCGCACCTTACCGGATGCAAGAGACACAACTTATGTCCCCATATATCTTATTTATACAGATAATATTTCTTGGAAAGCTTCTTAAAGCTATCGACATCCTTATACCAGTAGTCCTTAATATCTTCAAATTTATGCCTTTTTGCAAAACGGAGACGAATCTGGTCGCTTCCTGAAACCTGATCGAACATTCTGAATCGTCCTTCACTTGCATTTGCAAAGACTGCCTTGTCGGGATAAAGCTCGGCAAGTGCCTGCATAACATAGAATTGGATGTCTGACAAAGCCACTTTCTTATAGTCCATAATGTGTACCTGAACACCCTGAAGGTTCTTGCCAGCACTAACAGCATAGAATGGCTTAAGGAACATCGGACGGAAAGTTACACCCGGAAGAGCATAACTATTAAGCCTTTCCGAGAGTTTTTCAGCTTCTATCCATTCCGTTGCAAACATCTGGAATGGAATTGTATAACCAACCC
>JAGDMC010000019.1 GCA_017860395.1 Bacteroidota bacterium
ATTGTGAAACCCTTTTGAGGCAGATACTTTTGTTCCCGAAATTTTAATTTAAACAATTATGCACGTAATTCATGACGGGAGACGCTCCCGCAACGGCGGATTAAATGTCGTATTAATGGCGTCAATTTTTATTGTAGCCGGAATTTTGTTTTTGGGAAGAAATCTTGGATTTATAGATCATCAGGTTTTCCGGATAATAGTTTCCTGGCAAATGCTTCTAATTGTACTTGGTCTTAACTCTCTTTTCAGACGTCAAACTGTTGGTGGAGGAGTACTGATTGGTGTCGGAGTGTTTTTTCTCATACCACGAATCTCCGGCTTAGGATATGACTGGGTAGCGACATACTGGCCGATACTGTTTGTCCTTATCGGCATAATGCTACTGTTCAAACTATGGAAACCAGGATCATTTCCAAATCCCGGTAGAAGATATAGTCAGGACACATCATACAGCTCTGCAGATGGCTTTGTTACATCAAACAATGCATTTGGCTCGGTAAGTCAAATCGTTCTTGATCCTGTTTTTAAAGGCGCAAGGATTACAAATACTTTTGGAAGCACCATCCTTGATCTCAGACACACTACTCTTGAAGCCAGTGAAACATATATTGATCTTGACTGTACTTTTGGAGGCGTAGAAATATATGTGCCTCACAACTGGACTGTAAAATCAAATTTGCACCATTTTTTTAGCGGAAATGATGATAAACGTTACAGAATAAGCGAAGTGCCGGACAGTACACATAAACTGATACTAAGGGGCAACATCTCTTTCAGCGGTATTGAAATTAAAAGCTGATTATGACCCGTACATTTTCAGAACCAAATATGCAAAAGTTATCGGGGATAGCTGCTATTGTGATTATAGCAGCTATCCTTTGGCTCTTGCTGTTTATGTATGGAAATCTTTCACTATACTGCGCTTTGGGAGAAAGCATTGCCTATACAGTAATTCTGGCTGTTTGCGGTTTTCTTTACCAGTATATCAGGGATTATCTCAAAGCTCTTCAGGCAAAAATTGTTGTAGCTCTTGTGGTGCAGCTTATTGCACTGGCAGGAACATTCGCCCTCACGTCCCTGATGGGACAGGATGTACGTGCTCTTTTCGCTTCAAACATAGTACTTCACCTTATATTCGGGCTTTTATGCTGGATAATTATTGAATTATGGTATTACAATTTTATTAAAGAAGATTCTTCCGAAGATTGTATGAAAGATTCAGTTAACGCTTCGGAAAAAAGTGACATAATTGACCATATCCCGGTAAAGGAGGGCTCGAAGATTAATATCGTAAGAGTGGAAGAGCTTCAGTATATACAGGCATACGGTGATTATGTATTTCTCATTACAGATACGGGTAAATATCTTAAAGAGCAAACAATGAAATATTTCGAAATGCATTTGCCACCAGCTTTTGTGCGTATTCACCGCTCCAGCATTGTAAACTCCTCAAAAATAATCCGGGCAGAACTCTATGGAAAAGAGAGTTACAATATTCAGTTGAAAAGCGGAATTACACTAAAGGCAAGCACAACCGGATACAAGCTTCTTAAGGAGAAGCTCTCTCTGTAATTTATTGCTGTTTCTTTTTAGATTTGCTGCTCTTGTCGTCCTTTACGTCGGTATATTCAAGGCCATCCCTGTAGACGCTCATTGCTCCAAGGCTCATACCCATACTCGAGTAGCCTCCGTCGTGAAAGAGATTTTGCATTGTAACCTTGCGTGTGAGATCCGAAAATAGAGTAATAATGTAGTCTGCACACTCATCGGCAGTTGCATTTCCAAGAGGAGACATCCTTTCGGCAAAATCCATCAGCTTGTCAAATCCCATAATACCTCCACCGGCAGTTGTTTGTGTTGGTGATTGTGATACAGTATTAATTCTGATGTTCCGCTCTCTTCCGTAAATATACCCAAAGCTTCTGGCAATAGACTCAAGAAGAGACTTTGCATCTGCCATGTCGTTGTATCCATAAAGGGTTCTTTGAGCAGCAACATACGATAGTGCAACAACAGACCCCCAGTCGTTTATTGCATCCAGCTTACGACAACTTTGAAGAATTTTGTGAAATGATATCGCAGAAATATCCAGTGTCTGATGAAGATATTGGTAGTTCAGATCGTCGTATGTTCTTCCCTTTCTTACATTAGGCGACATACCTATTGAGTGAAGCACAAAATCAAATTTGCCTCCTAAAAATTCCATTCCTTTTATAATGAGATTTTCAAGATCTTCAACATTTGTGGCATCAGCAGGAATTACTATAGTTCCGCATTTTTCTGCCAACACATCTATGGTCCCCATTTTCATTGACGCAGGAGTATTTGTAAGAACAAAGCGCCCACCCTCTTCATAGACTCTTTCTGCAGTTTTCCAGGCAATTGAATGCTCGTTGAGTGCTCCGAATATAAGACCTCTTTTTCCTTCCAGTAAATTATAAGACATAAGTTTCGTTTAAGATTAATAACGCTCAAAATAGAATATTGTTCTTTTGAGATGCGAAAATCGAACCAAAAAGATTCTTAATGGTTATTTATAGATACATTCATTTTTCTTTATAAATATTTTCCATTGGAAATTTGTTTTATTAGAAAATACATTTTACCTTTGCATTATAATTCAGAATAAATTAATGGATAAGATACTAAAATTTATAAGACGGGAGTGGTTAATCTTTGCAGGCATTGCTGCAGGAGCTATTGGAGGATATCTTTACTGGTATTTTATCGGCTGTGAAAGCGGGTCTTGCCCAATAACATCCTCTCCTTTAAATAGCTCTATATATGGAGCATTATTGGGAGCCTTATTGTTAAGTATGTTTAAAAAAAACAAGAAAAATGAGAGCAGTAATAAAGGTTGACAGAACAAATTGCTGTATATTCAATAACTCCCTGAGCAGAGAAATATCTGAATTAAACGGAGTATACGGAGTAAATATTGATAACTATAAAAATGAAGTTATTGTAGATTATACCGATGAAGTTAACGTTGACGAGATATATTCCAAACTTAATGAAAATGGATACTCCGTAATGCCAGGACAATTTTTCGGAAATGCCGATTACATTTCGGAACAGGATAATTTTAAAAATAAGGCGGGAGACTGGGATTCGCCAATGAAGGTCGAAATGGCAAAAAAATTCGTCTCAGAGATGCTTAAGAACATAAATCTGGGCAATGAAAATAAAGTACTTGACTATGGTTGCGGAACAGGACTTGTTGGAATGGAAGTGGCACCTCTTGTAAAGTCGGTAGTTTTTCTTGACAACTCTGCCGCAATGGTAAATGTACTTGAGAACAAACTAGGAAAAGCCTTTGAAAAACATGAATACAGTTCCGAAAATATTAAAGTCATTATTGGTGATATAAATAAGTACATCACAAAAGACATCGATGTAGTTTTTTCACTTATGGCGCTTCACCATGTTGAAGATATACAGGCAGCCTTTGAACATATATCAGCCAATATCCTTAAACCGGGCGGCATACTTGTGATTGGTGACCTCAAAGAGGAAAACGGGTCTTTTCACGGAGAAGAAAAAGTTCCCCATAATGGGTTTAATATTCCAAATTTAGCCCAACAGCTTGAGTTCAGCGAGATGGAAGTCATTACAACAAATACATACAACTCTATCCAAAAAAATGGAAATGAATATGAACAATTTATAATAGTAGCAAAAAAACAACAAACAAATTGAATATAAAAAATCATGAAAGCAATACACATTACTAAAGATGAGTTTATAAAAAAAGTTGCCAACTATGAATCAAACCCTTCAGAGTGGAAATACCTTGGCGACAAACCCTGTATTATCGATTTCTATGCAGACTGGTGCGGCCCATGCAAAATGGTGGCTCCGATTCTGGAAGATCTTGCGGCAGAATACAACGACAAAATTTATGTTTACAAAGTAGATACCGAAGCCGAGCAAGAACTTGCGGGAGCCTTTGGAATCCGCAGCATTCCTTCTATTCTCTTCTGCCCAATGAACGGAGCACCGCAAATGGCGCAGGGAGCGCTTCCAAAAGCGACTTTCAAAGAGGCAATCGAAAATGTTTTGCTTGCAGCAAAATAAATAACTGATTAAATAATACATTAAAAAGGCTGTTCGTAATTGAACAGCCTTTTTATTTATAAGATCAGGGCATCCCTGAGTATATTGACAGGATGGAGTGCTTTTCTCCCGGTACCCTTCTTAATCTGTTCCCTGCAGGATACTCCGGGTGCAGAAATAACAACATCGTCTTCGGAGGAGCGAATAAGCGGGAACAGTGTTTGTTCGCCAATTGCCATTGAGACCTCATAATGTTCTGCTTCATAGCCGAATGAACCTGCCATCCCACAACAACCGGTTGGCATTGTCTCAACAGTATAATTAACCGGGATAGTGAGCATTCTTGCCGAAGGCTCCACAGATGCAAGAGATTTCTGGTGGCAGTGGCCGTGAAGCTTTATTTGAAGATGTTTATCTGAAAACTGAGAAGCTTTGATTCTTCCTGCAGAAACTTCCCTCATTATAAATTCATCATAAAGCAGGCAATTTGAGGCAAGTTTCTCTGCCTCAGCCCGCAAATTATCCCCAACCAAATCGGGGTACTCATCCCGGAAAGAAAGAATGGCAGAAGGTTCAAGGCCAACCATCTGCAAATCATCTGAAATTATATCCTTTAAAACAGATACATTTTTTCTTGCCAGCCTTTGTGCTCTCTTTAACAATCCTTTAGACATTGCTGCTCTTCCACTTTCGTAATGTTTTGGAAAAACAACTTCATACCCAAGTCTGTTCATAAGTTCTACAAATGCTTCAACTACATCTTTTTCGTTATATCTTGTAAATTCGTCAAGGAATAAAGCGATTTTTCCTTTAGCTCCCGATGGTTTATTATTAACATGTCGTTTAATCCGGAACTCGTCAATGAGCGGAATCTCCCTGTAAGGAGTGAACCGGATTACCTTTTTAATTATGCCCGAAGTGACCCGGTTTGAAGCAAAAAAGTTATAAACAGATGGAAATAAAGACCCTAATTTTTGCAAACCGGCCATATGTGCAACGGCATAACTTCTTAGCGGAGTATGACAAACATTGTAGTGGTGCTGAAGAAACTCTGCCTTGTAACGTGTCATATCCACATTTGAAGGGCATTCACTTTTACAGGCCTTGCATGAGGTGCAAAGTTCAAGAGCATCCATTATCTCCTTCTGATCAAATACAAGTTTTGTCTTAGGATTCGTTAACAGTTCACGCAGGATATTTGCCCTGCCTCTTGTAACATCTTTCTCATCACCCGTTGCTCTGAAACTTGGACACATAGTTCCTCCAAAGAGAACCGATTTTCGACAGTCTCCGGAACCATTACATTGTTCAATTGCCCCCAGCCAACCTCCGTATTTTGAATAATCAAAGTAAGTTTCGTAATGAGGAGCAGGAACATCGGGTACATATCGCAACGAACTGTTCATTGCAGGAGTATCAGTAATTTTTCCGGGATTAAAAATATTGTCAGGGTCAAAAAGATGCTTTATCTCTTTGAAAATTGAATAAACAGTGTCACCAAACATAAGAGGAATAAATTCTCCCCTTAGACGTCCATCGCCATGCTCGCCACTCAGCGAGCCTTTATGTTTTTTTACAAGCAGTGCAGTTTCTCCGGCAATTTCTCTAAAAAGAGCAACATCTCCTGATTTCTTAAGATTTAGCAACGGTCTTAAATGTAATTCTCCTGTACCGATATGGGCATGATATACGCATGAAAGACCATGATTTTTGAGCATCTCTCCAAACTCCTTCATATATTGGGGAAGCCTGTGCGGTGCAACTGCAGTGTCTTCAATTACCGAGACCGGTTTTGTATCTCCTGCCATTGAGGAGAGGAGCCCCAGCCCGGCTTTTCTAAGCTCCCATACTTTTGCCATATCAGAACCAAAGACTCTGGAACAATGGTAAACAAGCCCGGAATTTATTAAATCGCTCTCCAGTTTTTCTATTCTTGTATCCAGAACTTTTCTGTCACAATCCGCCAGTTCAATTATTAGAATTGCAGCAGGGTCCCCTTTTACGAAAAACCTGTTTTTGCTTTGGCTAATATTTGATTTGCTGAGTTCAAGAATATTAAAATCCATCATCTCTACTGCAAGCGGGCCATGTTCGAGAGAAATGAGATTAGCATCAAATGCACTGCCAATAGTTGAACAATGGGCACAAACCAACACTCTCTCCTTAGGTGGCAGAGGCACCAGATTAAGTTTTATTTCGGTTATCACACCCAGTGTTCCTTCGGATCCGGCAAGAAGATTACAAAGATTAAATCCTGCACCGCTGTTGCCGGCTAATTCAGGTGTGTTTACTCCAAGAAGTACATCAAGGGCATAACCTGTATTTCTTCTCTTAAGAGACGGGTCCGGAAAATTTTGGTCAATCTCTTTAATTATTTTTTCATTGCTTTTGAGCTTGCAGAAGTATTTATATATTTCTGATTCAAGCGAGCCACCTGTCTGTTTTTCCTTAAGTTCCTTTTCCGAAAGATTCCTGAAAACAACTACGGATCCGTCGGAGAGTATCACTTCGGCCTCGAGCAAATGATCCCTTGTGCTTCCATATACAAGTGAGTGTGAACCACATGAGTTATTCCCAACCATTCCGGCAATTGCGCACCTGTTTGAAGTTGATGTCTCGGGCCCGAACATCAGCCCCATTGGCTTAACACTCATGTTGAGTTCGTCAAGGACAACCCCTGGTTCAACTCTTGCCCATCGCTCTTTTGCATTCACCTCAATAATCTTATTCAGATATCTGGAGGTATCTATTACCATTCCATTTCCAACTACCTGTCCGGCAAGCGAGGTTCCTCCCGCTCTTGGAATTATTGGCCTTTTCCTCTTTGCAGCAAATTTAACGGCATCAATCAGCTCTTCTTTACTCCCCGGGTAAATGACACCTTCCGGAAGCTCTCTGTAAGCAGAGGCGTCTGTTGAGTACAGAATTCTATGAAGAAGGTCGGTTTTTGAACCGGAAGCATAAGTTTCTTGACTATTGCCCATTAGTTTTTAATAGTAATTGATAGTATGGAATATTAGCCAAGAGGATTGACGTTACCGTCTTTTAGCTGATATTTTTCTCCGCTTTCAGGGCATTTTGCATTGCCGGTAGTATCGAATTGCAGTCTGTGGCCATATTTGCTAATCCAGCCAATCTGAATTGCCGGGTTCCCTACAACCAAAGCATACGGTTTAACTGTTTTAGTAATTACTGCACCTGCACCAATGAATGCATATTCGCCAATGTCGTGGCCGCAAACAATGGTTGAGTTAGCCCCTATTGTTGCTCCTTTCCCTACTTTTGTCCTTGCGTATTCACTCTTCCTGTTTACTGCACTGCGCGGATTTGTAACGTTTGTAAATACGCATGATGGCCCTAGAAATACATCATCTTCACAAGTTACACCTGTGTATACCGACACATTATTCTGTACCTTGACATTTCTTCCCAGAACTACTCCGGGTGAAATAACAACATTCTGACCTATATTGCATCCTTCTCCCAATACAGAGCCGGACATAATATGTGAAAAATGCCAGATTTTTGTTCCGGCTCCAATCTGAGACCCCTCGTCAATAACTGAGGTTTCGTGCGCAAAATAATTTTTTTCAACGCTATTCATGGAGACAAATTTAAAACAAAATCGGGCAATTTTCACACAACCGTTCAAGTTCTTATTCCAAAATAAATTCGGTAGTTGATTCTATTCCAACAAGTCCAAGATATTTTGCATTTACTGTGCCTTTAACCCATACTTTTTTACCCATGTTAGCCGGGTTATCGACTAGATTAAATGTCGTTTGTATAGTACCGGAAGGAAGGCTGACGGAATAACAACCGGCCCTTTCTCTTATTCCGGGTTCAGATGCGATTGCCAGGTTGGATTTGGTACTGAATGGCAAATCAAATTTAATTGCAGTTGTAGTCAAATCACCACCGACAATATAACCTGTCACCCAAACTTTCAATCCAATATATTCCTGAAGCCTATGTACAGATATAGCCTTGTCTTTTGTACTTCCGTCATTCCTGCCCACCAGAAGACTGTCTGTAACCCAGTATGATGTTGAATCAATTAATATCCCGCTGCCAAAAGAGGCTGAATCTGCACCCGCAAGCCTCACATTAATTGTAAGCATGTCTCTTGCTGCAATTGTTTTAGAAAAAAGAGGAACAGGAGATAAATCCGGACTAGCAGGCACCATTTTTACAAAAAACAGACCCGGAGTAAGATATAAAAACCGGTCCTCTGTAAAGTTGTACGATGCAGACCCTTTTGAATCGGATACTTCGGCAGAATAGGAATAGAATTTAGTTTTGAATTCCGGCGAAAACCCAAGTCTCAAACCTCCATTATACTGCCGGCAAAGTAAAGCAATTGAATTTACGCTCCCTGCTTCAACAGTTATGTTTTTTGAATCTGACCAGATTGGAGTGTCAAATTTGGGCCCCGTATTAACTGAAGAAATAACCGCAATGGTATATGTACCGGCCTCAACCTTTAGCTCTTTTGGTCTGATACCGTAAAGGCCATTATAGATTGTATCCCCTCCCCCTCCTTTTATGGTCAGGATAAATGTGTTTGTATCAGCTATAGTTCTCACAGGCCCTTTGCTGATACTCTCCCCATTCATGGACAGACGTATAGTTCCCAATCCTTTGTCCACAATTGTCAGTCCAGTACAACTGGCTATGGGGATTAAGGCTGATGCAGAGAAAATCAGAATTAAAAAATGAAATTTGAAAAAGAGCAGCATCCTGGCTGCCCGGCCAAAGCCTACAAGCTTGCTCCACTCTTTTATTAAAAGCGTCCTCTTAAAAAGGGTTTCAATTGGGTGGAAATATATTCCGGCACCAAATCCAAATAAAAACTTTCTCCTCATACCTCTCTCTCTTTTAATTGGTTTTACATATCAAATATATTTCATTTTGGAATCAAAATTGCCTAAAATGATACGAAGTTGAAAAAATATCGAATTTTAAAATAACAATTTCGAATTTTAACTATTTTTGTTGAAATTTAAAAATAACTATGTATAGAATAACCGAACATCCTATTCTCCCCATCCCTGCCGAGGATAGCGTAGAATTCCTATTTGAGGGCGAAAAAGTATATGGTCAGAGAGGTTTTACAATTGCAGCAGCACTTCATCAGGCCGGAAAGGTTGTACACAAGCACAGTCTTGAACATCGTGAACGCACTCTTGAATGCGGGATTGGAAAATGTGGAGCATGTGAAATGCTGGTAGATGGTAAAATCCGCCGTATTTGCATAACCAAAGTAGATGAGGTGAAGAGTGTCAGCAGAATTGAAGATTCATTTCTTCCGGAAGAGGAAATTGCATCTTCAAAGGCAGGCGATTTGCAAACTAAAGTTTATAAAACAACTGTCGCAATTATTGGTGCAGGGCCGGCCGGTCTGGCGGTACGTGAAGAACTCAATAATTCTGCAATTCACAATTTGGTAATTGACAATAACAGTAAAATTGGCGGACAGTTTTTAATGCAGACACATCAGTTTTTCTTTTTTGAAAAGGAGAAGAGATTTGGTGGAATGAGGGGGTTTGACATAGCAAACACTCTGGCCGGGGACGACCATTCAGGGATTCTGCTCGACTCTGTTGTTTGGGATATACTTGAAGGGAATCGCATTGTTGTTAAAGACATTGCAAAGCAGGAAGTATTTTACGTAGATGCAGAATATCTTGTAATTGCCACTGGAGCAGTTCCATTTATGCCTGCATTCAAAAACGATGACCTTCCAGGAGTATACACTGCTGCCGTTGTTCAGAGAATGATGAACAATGAACTCACTCTTCTGGGAAAGAAAATCCTTACCGTTGGTGCAGGAAATATAGGTTACCTCACATCTTATCAGGCTATGCAGGCAGGGGCCACTGTAAAAGCTATCATAGAAGCTATGCCTAAAGAGGGTGGATTTCCTGTTCAGGCAAACAGAGTAAGAAGACTCGGAATTCCAATCCTTACATCACATATTTTGCTTGAGGCGATTCCGAATGCCGACAAAACAGGAGTTGTAGGCGCAGTGATAGCCGAATGTGAAAATTTCAAACCAATTCCGGGAACAGAAAAAATAATTGACGATATCGATTGTATAAATATATGCACAGGCCTCATCCCTGACAATCAGCTGTTCAGGAAAGGGGTTGAAGTATATGGAAGAAAATGTCATGGTGTTGGCGACTCAGTGAGAATCGGCGAGGGAACATCGGCAGTACTCAGAGGTAAACAGTGTGCGTTCGAAATAATGCAGGATATGGGAGTACGCTCAAATTACGATGAATATCTCACAGTTTCCAAAGAATACATTGACTCTCAGCAACATCCGGTTCGAATAATCGAAAAGCCATTCAGACCATCAACAGAGAGAATGCAAAAGACCGGATTTGTACAGATTGACTGTCTTTACGGCTTTGCCTGCAACCCTTGTTCGTTTGCCTGTGAATACGGTGCAATTACAAAATCATCAACCTCTACGGTTCCGGTAATTGACTATGACAAATGCGTCGGTTGTATGCGATGTGTATATCAGTGCCCGGGTCTTGCAATATTCGGATATCAATTCAATAAAAACTGGCTTTTCCTTCCTATCGAATATAAGGCCGAAGAAGGTTCTGAGGTATATCTTGTAAATAACAACGGAGAGAAACTTGGCGAGGGAATAGTTGAGAAAATTTTGAAGAAGGAGAACAAGACTAATATAGCAAGAGTTAAATCTTTGACTATTGAAGGTGAGGCTCTTCTGGAAGTAAGAGGATTTATTCTCAAGGAGAAATATCCTGATAATCTTGATTTTAAGTCTCTTGATGGAGAACATAACTCAAAAACATTCATCTGTCACTGTGAAGATATAACTGTTGAAAAGATGCTTGCCGCTGTTGGCGACAGGAAAGTTATCTCTTCCGATGAACTGAAACATATTACCCGTATAGGAATGGGACCTTGCAGAGGCAACAGGTGCGTTCCAAGAGCCAGAATGCTTCTGAAGCCATACGGAATTGAAGTTCTCGGGGAACCTACCCCGCGCGGACCAATGTCGAATCTGGTTACTCTCGGAGATATGGTTGCCGACAAAAAAACTGAAAATATTATTATTCCAAAAGGAGGCCGCTGGGTTGAAAAAGTTCCTGCAATTATTGCCGGGGGCGGAATTGCCGGTTCTTCTCTGTTCAGATACCTTTCTGAAGCAGGTTACAAGCCGTACCTTATTAACAACGGACTTGGAAGTTCATGGAGGAACATTGCAGGAGGTCGTCCGGCCTTCTCTCTTCCTGCTCTTGCAGACATTGCAAAGCATAATCTGGAAATCTTCACTAAGCTCAACGAAAGACATGATATCGATTTAAAATTGATTCGCTACGTGAGCTTTGCACATGACGAGGAGACATTCCGTTCGCTAGAAGCTTCAAAAGGATGGTCAGATGCATATATGGTAGACAGAAAAGACTTCCGGAAAGAAATTTCACAACACTTTAATCCTAACCTGGACCTATACAGCCATGCACTCATTACTAACGACTGCTGGCAGGCAAATCCCGGTCTTACTCTAAACACAGTGCGCGAAATAGGACGCGAAAACGGAGGAACAATACTCGAAAACACAAAATTACTGGATGTATGTAAAGTTGGAAACGAGTACAGGGTTATTGTTCAGACTCCGGGAAGAGAATTCATCGAATATCGTACAGAGATATTTATAAATGCTCTTGGTGCAGATGCAGGCAAATTTGCCTCGAAACTAGGAATCGAAACAGGTTTATATCCGGTAAAACATCAGGCATTTATTACGAAACGGCTTCCTATGCTTGGAAAAGACGGAGCTAACCTTGATATGCTCATCGACCGCAGGAAATACAAAGGATTCTCGGCTGTTTACGGACAACAGCTTGCCGAGACAGGGCAGATTATCGGTTGTGCATCCCCTGCAATTGACGCAAAGGAGACTGACAAAAATCTCAAGGTTAATACCCGCGAGTTTATAGAAATAGCTACGGAAATATTTACAAACTGGATACCTCAGCTATCCGGTGTTGGATTCCAGGCTGTTTGGAGCGGATATTATATTGAACCCCGCTACATTGTCGATCCAGAACTCGGGCTATTTACCGGTATGCGCGGCCACGGATTCATGCTCTCTCAATACATAGCCAAACTTTATGTGGATTATCTGCAGGGAAAACCTGTTCCGGATTACTTCCATGACCTCAGGCTAAGCGGAAAGGGACTAAGCGAGCAGGCATTCAAATAGTCAATTAGTACTGAGAATTTAGAAAGAGGCTGGCCAAAAAGTAATGGTTAGCCTCTTTTTATTACAACCATTATCTGTATCAGCACGGAAAATCCTCCCCACCGAGGACGCACAAGCCCTCAATAGTTAGTTGACAGTGTACAGATAGCAGAAAGAAAATACAACTCGCCGCCTGTGATTATCAATAAAAATGGGG
This sequence comes from Bacteroidota bacterium, assembly GCA_017860395.1. Taxonomy (GTDB): domain Bacteria; phylum Bacteroidota; class Bacteroidia; order Bacteroidales; family UBA932; genus Bact-08. The sequence continues at coordinate 12,504 of JAGDMC010000019.1, forward strand.
CTGCCTACTTGATAGACAGCCCCTTAAATTTCATGAGGCCTCACCTTTTAAAGATAAGACCCCATTACTTAACCTAAACTTAAACTATGAAAAACTTCAGTTTAGAAATAAACAAATTGCGTGCCAAACTTTTATTC
>JAGDMC010000130.1 GCA_017860395.1 Bacteroidota bacterium
GAGCCCGCATATGACGGACTTGTTGTAACTATTTAATATCAAACAACCTTGACAGATAAAAAAGTTGTGGGTATAACTGGCTCTTCGGGGCTAATCGGGAGTTCGATAGCCGGCAGGCTGTCGGACAAAGGATTTGCAATTAAGCCATTGTCCCGAAACTTTAAGAAGGAAGATATTGAGGAGTGCGATATAATAATCAACCTTGCGGGAGCATCAATTAACCAGAGATGGAACAAAAAAAACCGCTCCTCTATCCTTAACAGCAGAATTGAAACAACGCGAAGGCTAAGAGAGTTTATATCCGGAAGCGTAAAACCATCGCTGATAATTTCCGCTTCTGCAGTAGGAATCTATCCATCTTCCGGCGGAATGGGAAATGAGCCGGTCTATACTGAATATTCGCAGGAGAGAGCAGAAAATTTTCTGGGCGAGATATGTATTAAATGGGAAGAAGAGGCTCTTGCATTAAAGGATAATTTGAGATTAGCCATAATCCGTTTGGGTGTTGTACTGACTTCAAAAGGAGGTGCACTTCCAAAGATGGCGTTTCCTTTCCGGTTGGGAATTGCCGGAAGAATCGGAAGTGGAAGACAGCCATTCTCATGGGTATCACTTGAAGATTTGTTGAATGCTGTTGAATATATTATCGAAAACAATGAACTCAACGGAATATTCAACATAACATCGCCTAAACCGGTTAACAATTCACAACTTACCGAAGCCATGGCCATACGCTACAAATCGTTTATCCGGATAAAAATTCCTCTCCTGCTTTTCAGGTCAGTATATGGCAAATCTTCCGTTCTTATTACAGAAGGGCAGTATGCATTGCCTGTAAGACTCTCCGAAAATGGATTTGAATTTAAATTGCCTGATATCTCCGACGCAATCCGTTGAAAAACTATTTGATAACTCCGGAACCTAACATTTCGTCACCACAATACCAGGCAGCAAACTGACCTGGAGTGATACCTCTCTGAGGCTGGTCGAAAACCATGTATACACCGTTTTCCACTTTGTACAGCCTTCCCTTTTGCAATGGCTGCCGATACCTGATGCGAACAAGATATTCTCTCATTTCGCCCGGATTCATTTTAAGATCGGTTCTTATCCAGTGTATCTCTTCCTCCTTAATGAAAAGTGCTTTTCTGTACAGCCCGGGATGGTCCTGACCCTCGCCAACATAAATCGTATTGGTATCAACGTCGGTCGAAATAATAAAAAGCGGTTCGACATGCCCCCCAATGTTGAGACCTTTTCTTTGGCCGATTGTGTAGAAGTGCGCTCCTGTATGTGTGCCTATTACTTTTCCGGAATTCTTCGTGTAGTCAAAAGGTTGTGAAAGGATGGAGAGATTATCTTCAGTAACCATTTCGTAGCCGTTCTTCTGATATTGAATAAGAGGATTGTTTTCATAGAAATCATTAAAAACCTCTACAACATCGCCATCTTTTGCTTCAAGTTTTTGCTGGAGAAAAACAGGTAAATCAATTTTCCCTACAAAACATATTCCCTGTGAATCTTTTTTTTCTGCAGAAGGAAGCCCGGCCTCTGCCGCCAGTTTCCGCACATCCGGTTTAAGCAGGTGCCCTATTGGGAACATGGATTTCGACAGTTGCTCCTGTGTGAGCTGACAAAGAAAATAGCTTTGGTCTTTGTTTGGGTCGCTTCCTGCAAGTATGCGGAATATCTCTTTTCCTTCATTGTCGGTAAAACTCTCTTTGCGGCAATAGTGTCCTGTTGCAACAAAGTCGGCTCCAAGTTCAAGCGCTTTTTTAAGAAATGCGTCAAATTTTATCTCTCTGTTGCATAATACATCCGGATTTGGCGTTCTGCCATGTTTGTACTCCTCAAACATATAATCCACAACCCGCTGACTGTAGGTTTCACTTAAATCGACAAAATAAAAGGGAATGTCCAGTTTTTTTGCCACAAGTTCGGCAATTGTCCTGTCGTCTTTCCAACCGCAGTCTCCATGAAGAGTGCCCGTGGTATCGTGCCAGTTTTGCATAAACATTGCGATTACATCATATCCTGCCTGCTTTAAGAGCAGGGCGGCAACACTCGAATCAACCCCTCCTGATAAACCTACTGCAATTTTCATTACTTCTGGACTATATATATAGAAAAAAGGGTAAGCTTAATATATCGCACCGCTACAACCACCTACCCTTGCTACCTTCCGATCCTGGGGGAGTTCAGTGGGAGCTGGTCGTATATGACTTACCCCGCACAAAGATAATACAATTTTAAATATTCAGAAAATTTATCTCTTAGGTAAATTGTCGAATGTAAAAGGGAGCAATGCCGATATGCTATCCATAACCTGCGTAAACTTCTCACCACCAACAATAACCCGTATGGGACTGCCCGATCTCATTTCGGACTCTGCAAGAACCTGCCTGCAGGCTCCGCAAGGATAAGTGGGTGTTTCACAGATATGACCGCCTACCGATGCTGTAACTGCAATTGATTCAACAGATGCATCGGGAAATTTTGCATGAGCGTAAAAAATAGCAACCCTTTCGGCACATAATCCCGACGGATAAGCCGCATTTTCCTGATTGCTCGCTGCAATTATCTCTCCGTTGGATAGTCTCACCGCGGCACCAACATTAAAATTTGAATATGGTGCATATGCTCCTTCAGAAGCTTTTTTAGCTCTGTCAAGCAGCTCTTTGTCTTTTAATTCCAGCCCCTCATTCCTGAAGTACTCTTTATAGGATATACTTATACTCTTTTGGCACATAGTTTTTTAATTGAGTTTATCACAAATTTAGTAATTTTGCCCGACTGAGATACTTCTGATATGAATATTTTACTAAAGTATACATTTGCCCTTATATTCCTCTTTTTCACAGGCTCAATGGCTATCGGGCAAAAAATGTCGAGGCCGGAATACATTGAAAAATATAAGGGATTGGCAGTTAAACAAATGCAGGTAAGTGGCATCCCTGCAAGCATTATTCTTGCTCAGGCATGTCTTGAGTCCGGAGACGGGAACTCCCGTCTGGCAACAGAAGGAAGAAACCACTTCGGGATAAAATGCCACAACTGGGAAGGGCCAAAAATTTATCATGACGACGATGCCAGCGGTGAATGTTTCAGAAAATACGGCGATGCCGAAGAGTCATTTAAAGATCACTCGGATTTTCTGAGGTTCAGAGACAGGTATCGTTTTTTATTTGAGCTGAATATTAATGACTACAAGGGATGGGCACACGGTCTTAAAAAGGCAGGTTATGCGACCAATCCAAACTATCCTCAAATGCTCATAAAGATAATTGAGGAATATAATCTTTCCCAATATGACAATCTTGCATTAAATATACCTCCAAGCCCGATTGAAATTGAAGCTCCAAAAGAGGCAAACCCAATAGTCAGCAGCGAATTATACAAATTCACGCTTGACAGGGAATTATTGGAAAAAAATGGGGTTGCATATATTGTTGGAAGCAAAAATGACACATACTCTTCTCTTGCACGCGATTATAAACTCTTTACCCGGGAGCTTCTCAGGTTTAACGACCTTAAAAATGAACAGCCAATTGAAGAGGGAACAATAATTTATGTTGAGAAAAAGAAGAAGAAAGCAGAACCTCTCCTTGAAAAACATATTACCGATGCCGGTGATACCATGTATGAACTTTCACAGAGATATGCCATACAACTCAAGTATCTGTATAAAATGAACAATATGAAATCCGGCTCAGAACCAGAAGCCGGCCAAATAATAATACTTCGATAATATGAAGCGGATTATATCGGGCACTACGTTTATAATAATACTCATTATTTCAGTTACGGCTTACTATGGATATTCTGTACTGTTTAAGCCGAATACCACCGGAAAAGAGGCTTTTCTGCTTATCCCGCATGGTTCGGACTACAATAGCGTTATTGACAGCCTCAACTCAATGAAGGTTATAAAAAACATGGGCAAATTCAAGAAAGTTGCCCGCTTTGAAGACTTGAAGGAATCGTTTAAACCCGGCAGATACCGCATCAAACCCGGTATGGGAAACAGAGAGCTGGTGAGAGCTATAAAATACGGATGGCAGACACCTCTTAATATCACTATATCCGGCAACATCCGGACTAAAGAAAAGCTGGCATCTGTTCTCGCACGCAAAATTGAGTGTGACTCTGCCTCTATGGCTGATATGCTTAACAACAAAGAATTTGCAGACTCTCTTGGATTTCGTCCAGAGACTTTTATCGCAATGTTCCTCCCAAATACATACGAATTCTACTGGACAGTATCACCCCGGGAACTGGCACTCAGATTCAAAAAAGAGTACGACAAGTTCTGGAACACAAGCAGGATGGCAAAAGCCAAATCGGCAGGACTAACTCCCGAGGAGGTTATAACTCTGGCATCAATTGTTTCCGAAGAGAGCAATCTTAAACAGGAATATCCTAAAATTGCCGGAGTATATTTAAACAGACTTAAAGGCGGAGTTGCTCTTCAGGCAGATCCTACAATAAAATTCGCGGTAAAAGACCCTTCAATTAAAAGAATCCTTTTTAAGCACCTTAAGATTGATTCTCCATACAATACATATAAATACCGCGGATTGCCCCCGGGCCCCATTACAATCCCTCCGGTACCTGCTATTGACGGGGTTTTAGATTACGAGAACCACAAATTTCTATACTTTTGCGCGAAACCGGAGCTTGACGGGTCGCATACATTTGCAGCCACGCTTGAAGAACATCACAGAAATGCAAGAGCTTACCAGAAAGCCATTAGTAAATTAAAGTTGTAATCCGGCTTCAGGAATTTCTTTTCCCGTAATTATTTTTAACGCTTTTTGAAACACAGGGTCGTCGCCCTTGTTTATTACCAT
>JAGDMC010000131.1 GCA_017860395.1 Bacteroidota bacterium
GCACCAGTCAATCTCTTTTTGTGCCTTTTCAAGGCAGGACTTGTCCAGAATGTCGTCAATAAATCCGTAATGCTTTCCGAAAATCTGCTCAAGTCCGGCTCTGTTTAAGCAAAAAAGAGCCCCGGCGGACCCAAGGTTTTCGATGATGGATTTTGGTAAATCTACCCGGTATTTAAAGATAGTGCTAAGAGCAATGCCGTATAAAAGATCTTCGGAATACATCGTGCTTTTATTTGTAAAGTTAGCACGGTGCATTCCGAAGAGATATGTCTGAAATTTAGATTGAGATAAATTTAATCTAAAAACAGATAAATTATTTTTAGAATTCTCAGATAATCAGCATTGCGTCGCCGTATGTGCCGAATTTGTAACCCTCCTTGATTGCGACGTTATAGGCTCTCATGACATTGTCATATCCGCCGAATGCAGCAACTGTCATTAGCATTGTAGACTGAGGAAGGTGGAAGTTGGAAATGAGTGCGTCCGGAATGGAAAAATTATGGGGAGGAAATATAAATTTATTTGTCCAGCCGCTGTATGGTTTAATTTTGCTTTGTGTTGTAACAGCCGTTTCTATTGCCCTTAGAACTGTTATTCCTACAGCAAAAACCTTTTTACCGTTCTCTTTTGCTTTATTTATCTGGTTGGAAGATTCTTCGGAAACTATCATTTGCTCGGAATCCATCTTATGCTTTGAGAGGTCTTCAACATCAACCGTGCGGAAATGTCCCAGGCCCATGTGAAGAGTAATGTGTGTAGAATTTATTCCGCGTATTTCCATCCTTTTAAGAAGTTCCCGGCTAAAGTGAAGACCGGCTGCCGGTGCAGCAACCGCACCCTCGTGCAGCGCATAAATTGTCTGATATCTTTCGTTATCAATATTTTCGGCTTTTGCGCGAATCCATTTTGGGATGGGCATTTCGCCAAGGCGGAACAGAGTTGCCTTGAACTCTTCATGGCTTCCGTCAAAAAGGAAGCGCAGCGTACGGCCCCTTGATGTAGTATTGTCTATAACTTCGGCAACAAGACTGTCGTTTTCGCCGAAATACAGTTTATTTCCTATTCTTATTTTTCTTGCCGGATCTACAAGAACATCCCATAGTTTTTGTTCGGCATTGAGCTCTCTCAGAAGAAAAACTTCTATTTCCGCACCGGTTTTTTCCTTATTTCCATAAAGACGGGCAGGAAAAACTTTTGTGTTGTTAAAAATCAGGATATCGTCCTCACTGCAGTAGTCGAGGAGATCCTTAAAATTTTTATGTTCGATTTCTCCGGTTTTCCTGTTAAGGACCAAAAGCCTTGACTCGTCACGATATTTTGACGGGTATTTTGCAATTGAATCGGGAGGGAGGTTGTAATTAAACTGAGATAATTTCATAATTGATCTTTAAAAAAAGTTGACAACTTTTTATTATACGCATTTTTTGAAAAAAGGTTTCAGAAATGTTGTAAAAAATCAGGAAATCTTAAAAATACTCTCGATATTGTCCATTGAGAGAGATTTTTCAACTCCAAAAGCGCCAGAAGTTGTTCTCACGAGATTTGTGAGGTGTGCTCCGCTGCCGCAGGCTTCGCCAATATCTCTGGCAAAAGACCGGATATATGTCCCCTTGCTGCATCTGATTGCAATTTTAAGGTCCGGAGCATTGAAAGAAATTATTTGCAGTCCGTAAATAGTAACCTTTGATGGTTTCATAGTTGTCTCAATCCCGGCTCTTGCAAGATCATAAGCTCTGTTCCCGTCAATAAGCTTTGCAGAAAATACCGGGGGAATCTGATCAATCTCTCCCAGAAATTGTGGCAGTTTGTTCTCGATTAACTCCTTGGTGATATGTTCCCATGGAAAATTGTTGTCAATCTCTTTTTCAAGGTCAAATGAAGGAGTTGTGGAACCGAACCGGACGTCTGCGATATATTCTTTTGGCTGAGCCTGAAGCTGTTCTGCCACTTTTGTCGCCTTCCCCACGCAAATGAGCAGGACCCCGGTAGCAAGCGGGTCCAGCGTCCCTGCATGACCTACTTTTATATTCTTTAATCCGAAAAAACGCTGCAGACGGAATTTCGTTTTTCTTACAACATCTGTGGAGGTCCATCTGTATGGTTTGTCTACAGAAATAACCAAACCGGAAGGATAGTCTTCCATGTTTGATGAAACAGAAACCCCTTCTGTCGGGTTTTCTAAAACAGCATACTCTTTGTTTACCGGCATCAGCAACTGATTTTATTTACTCTTCCGAGATGCCTGCCGCCTTCAAATTCCGATTTAAGAAATGTTGACAGAATCTCTTTTGCGGTTTCAATTGAAATAAACCTTGCAGGAAGGCTCAGAATATTGGCGTTGTTGTGTGCTCTTGCAAGAGAAGCAAGCTCAGGTGTCCAGCAGAGAGCTGCCCTTATTCCTGCATGCTTATTCACAGTCATACTTATCCCGTTTCCCGACCCGCAGATTGCAACTCCAAAAGAGACTTCCCCGCCTTCCACAGCAGAAGCAAGAGGATGCGCTACATCGGGATAATCCATACTTTCTGAGGAGTGTGTTCCAAAGTCCCTGACCTCATAGCCGGCTGCTGCAAGTTCCATTTTAAGAATCTCCTTCATCTCATAACCTGCATGATCTGCAGCTATTCCGATAAGTTTTTTCATAATTTTTAATTTTGCGCAAAGGTAATGTTTTATTATTGCTCAGGGCAAGATATTTACTACATTTGTTCTTTAAAAGCAGCTATATATGGAAATTCAAATGTTGGACCTTAAAGGCCAGTACCAAAATATAAAGGATGAAATTGACACGGCTATAAAAGGAGTAATAGACTCCTGCCACTTTATTAATGGGCACGATGTTGATGAATTTTCAAAAGAACTTGGTAAATATATTTCATCGGAGAATGTTGTTCCCTGTGCAAATGGTACCGATGCGCTCCAGATTGCACTTATGTCACTTGACCTTAAACCCGGGGATGAAGTAATACTTCCTGCCTTTACTTATGCGGCTACTGCCGAAGTGGTTGCACTGCTTGGCCTGGTACCGGTTCTTGCAGATGTTGATCCCGGAACATATAATATTCTTCCGGCAGACATTGAAGCATCCGTAAGCGGAAAAACAAAAGCAGTGATGCCTGTCCATCTCTTTGGCCATTCTGCGGATATGGAGCCGATAATGGATATAGCAAAAAGGAACAATCTTTATGTTATTGAAGACAATGCCCAGGCTCTTGGTGCCCGCTACTCATTTTCGAACGGAGCAGGGAAATATTGCGGAACAATAGGTCATATAGGATGTACATCATTTTTCCCTTCAAAGAATCTGGGATGCTATGGCGACGGGGGTGCAATATTCACACAAAACGAGTCTCTTTCTCAAAAACTAAAAATGATAGCAAATCATGGTCAGAGGATAAAGTATCAACACGATCTGGTAGGGTGCAACTCAAGACTGGATACGATTCAGGCTGCCGTTCTCAGAGTTAAACTTAAATATCTGAACCAGTATACAAGAAGCCGGCAGGATGCTGCCAGCAGATACATGGGACTTCTCCGGAATGTTGATGAAATAGTATTGCCAAAAGAAGAACTCTATTCAACACATGTCTATCATCAGTTTACAATACAGGTTAAGAAGCGTGATTTGCTTAAGGATTATCTTGAATCAAAAGGAATCCCTTCAATGATTTACTATCCGTATCCGATTGAAAAGCATGCTGCTTTCAGGACCAGAGTTGTTAAGCGGGTTGAAACGCCAAATGCACTGAGGCTGGCAAATGAAGTTCTATCTCTGCCTATGCACACAGAGCTTAAAGTAGAGGAACAAATATATATATCCGAAACCATAAAAGAGTTCATGGTTAAAAACAGGCGATAATGAAAAAAGGTAAAATTCTGGTAACGGGAGGGACAGGTTATATTGGATCTCATACAGTTGTGGAACTGGATGCTGCCGGATATGAAGTTGTTATTGTGGACAATTTCTCAAATTCATCTCCCGATGTACTTGACGGACTTGAAATTATTACAGGTAAAAAAATAACGTTTCTTGAACTGGACTGTGCCAATCCGGAGCATATGAAACTCCTTTTCGAGAAACATCCTGACATAGACGCAGCAATTCATTTTGCTGCATACAAGTCTGTGGGGGAGAGCGTTGATAAACCGCTTGAATATTACAAAAACAACATTGATTCTCTTATTAATGTATTAACAAATATTACTAAGGGAGGGAGAAACGGTTCCGTTGTATTTTCTTCTTCCTGCACCGTATACGGGCAGCCGACTCCGGAGCATCTTCCTGTGAGCGAAAGTGCTCCTCTTCAGCCGGCAGCTTCTCCATATGGAAGGACAAAGCAGATTTGCGAAGATATCCTGAATGATTCGGTTAAAGCATCCGAAGGAATTCTAAAAGTTATTTCATTAAGATATTTTAACCCGATAGGTGCCCATCCAAGTGCCATGATTGGCGAACTTCCGCGAGGTGTTCCGAACTATCTTCTTCCATTTGTAACGCAGGCTGCGATTGGAATAAGGGAAAGTGTATGCGTTTTTGGTGACGATTACAATACTCCTGATGGATCCTGCATACGAGACTATATATATGTTTGCGATCTTGCAAAGGCTCATGTGAAGGCTGTTGAGAGAATTCTTGAAAAACAGGGAGAGATGGACGGGAGCATTGAATATTTCAATCTTGGTACAGGAAAAGGGCTTTCGGTGCTTGAGGTTATAAACCAATTTATGAAAGCGACAGGAATTAATGTCCCTTATAAAATTGTGGGCAGGAGAGCCGGCGATATTGAACAGGTTTGGGCGGACCCGTCAAAAGCCAACAAAATTCTGGGCTGGAGTGCAGATACTCCG
>JAGDMC010000132.1 GCA_017860395.1 Bacteroidota bacterium
CTTCTTTAATCCATTTAAACATTGAGTTATACACCTTGTCTCTCACCTCTTTGCGTGAGAGAACAAGGTCGTGTAGCCCATTTGGGAAAATCATCAAATCTGTTTTCCCCTCAATTTTTTTAGAAAAATTCTGAATGTCCTCTACATCCAGAACAGTATCACTCCCGAGGTGTTCTTTTCTAAATGTCATTCCTTTTGAACTGGAGCCGGATGTCATAATCAGAACCGGGCAGGCGATTTTAATTCCTTTTTGCAACTGTTTTTGCCCTTTGTGAATTGCTCTCACCCATGAAGCCGTTACCAGAGGAGATTTTATAGGTTTCATTATCGTGTCAAAATTCCATTCTCCGTAGTAACTTATGTGCATACTCATGCAATTTACCGGACTCACTTTCCGGTTTACAACCATGTTCGGAAACAGTTTCCCTAACACAGATATTATGGGAACTCCAACAGATTCATTAAACCCATTCATGTTAAAGTCAAAAAAAGGGCTGTTCAGTACAAGCGAGACAACAGGCAAATCATCTTTTTTTGATGCGGCATAAAGAGAGGCGATAAGGCCGCCGGTCGAGTGGGCCATAAGTACAATATTATTGTAGCCGTCACGCCTGATTATATTCATTGATGAGTCTATCTCTTCGAAATAATCTGAGATATTCCTTACATCGTACCAAATTTGATGTGGAAGCTTAGAACGGCCGTAGCGCCTGAGATCAAGTGCATAAAAAGTCATGTTGGCTGCCTGAACCCTTTCCGAAAGTTCTGTCTGAAAGAAATAGTCGCTGTATCCGTGAATGTAAAGTAATGCAGTGTCGCTATTTGCAGGAACAACTCTCATTACAATGGTTGCAATAGCCGGGCCGTCGAAATCGTCCTTAAGTATTATATGCCTCTTAATAAAATCCTTTCCAAGATAATCTGCAGTGTAGCCATCTGCTTTGTATTCAAGGTTGCTGTTGAAAGAAGGTGTATACAACCTTTCTTTGCTGCCGCAGGAATTGAGCAAGAGTACTGCAATGGATAATAATAAGATTTTCATATATAGTATTTGCCAATTCAAACAATAAGTAAAGTTATATGTTATTTTTGCAACTTATAAACAACTCACATGATTTACGCTTTTATATTTATTCTCTTTTCCTTTTTTGGTCTTAGTTTTTATGTGTTTATCAGAGGTTTGCAGGCGCTTCCGCCTTTTTTGTGGCTAAAAATCATCTATTCTGTAATATTTATTGGCTCAATGGCCGCCTTTTTCGTTAAGATGTTTCTTGGGGACAATATGCGTCAGTCTGCAGGAACAGTGCTTTCGGCAGTCGGATTTACATGGATGATTGCTCTGGTTTACTTTGCAATATTTATTCTGGGAGTGGATATCATCCGGCTCATAAACAGGATTTTTGACATATATCCGCTTTATATTAAAGAAAATTATCAGCTGGTAAAGACGCTCCTTTTCGTTTTTGGAGTGATAATCGTTACCTCTGTGCTTGCATACGGAAACTATAAATTCAATAATCCCGAAATCACTACACTTGATTTGACAACACACAAACCTCTTCCCGGAGGTAAGCTTAAACTCGTAGTTGCAAGCGATATACACCTCAGCTCCTACATAAATAAAAAGGACCTGAAAAAATATGTGGAATTAATCAATACCCAAAAGGGCGATGTTGTACTTTTAGCCGGAGATGTTGCAGACCGCGACCCGCATCCTCTCATTAACCAGAACATGAAAGAGGAGCTGAGCAAACTTTATGCTCCACGAGGAGTATTTGCAATAACAGGAAATCACGAATTCTACGGCAGAAAGCGGGAGGAAATTTACAATTACATTAAATCGTCCGGAATTACATTTTTAAAAGATTCAGTCGCTTTGGTAGACAGTGCGTTCTATATTGCAGGAAGAGATGATATTACCAACAGTGGCCGTATTTCCCTCGACACACTTTTAAGATATACTGATAAATCCCTGCCTGTAATACTGCTTGACCATCAGCCCAGAAATCTTGAAGATGCTGCTAAAAACGGAGTTGACCTTCAGTTTTCCGGACATACCCACAATGGACAATTCTGGCCGGGAAATATTCTGGTGAAGCTCTTTTTCAAACATTCATACGGGTATTTAAGAATAGGGGATACACAATACTTTGTCACATCCGGACTTGGCTTATGGGGGCCAAAATACAGAATAGGAACAAAATCCGAAATTGTTGTGATTAACCTGATATCAGACAAATAGAACTGTTACCAGCTTCCGCCTGCACCGCCTCCTCCGAAGCCGCCACCGCCAAATCCTCCGAAGCCGCCGCCACCGCCGCCAAATCCGCCACCGCCAAATCCTCCTGAGGACCGGCCACCGCCGGACAACAGCGAACCTAGCAATAGCAATTCAAGCATACCCGGGCCTCTTCTGCCTCCGCCGCCAATATTGTTGCTTCCGCCCCCTTTTTTGCCTAAAGCAGAGAGGACAACCATGATAATTATAAAAACAATTATACCAATGGCCGGTACAAAGCCTCCTTTATCGGTTTTTGCAGCATACTCCTTTGACGAATACTCTCCGGCTGCAATTGGCAAAATTACATTCAGGGCTTTAGTAATGCCTCCGAAATAATCATTGTTTGCAAAAGCCGGAATCATCTCATTTTCTACAATTCTTTTGCAAATTGCATCCGGCAGTGCGCCCTCAAGACCATAACCGGTAGCAATGAATGCTTCACCTCTTTCACTGCCGGTTTTAGGTTTAATGAGAATAACAAGTCCATTGTCAAATTTAGATTGTCCAACGCCCCACTGCTCGCCTACGCTGTATGCAAACTGAGATTTGTCCGTTCCCTCAAGAGAGTTCACGGTAAGAATTACAATCTGATTTGAAGTTTTATTTGAAAAATCGACCAAAGTACTCTCCAGCTGTCCTGCCTGTTCGGCCGTAAGGACAGATGCCATATCGTTAACCAGCCTTTGTGGCTGAGGCCTTTGCGGTATCTGAGCCATGAGCCCCGAAACCGTGAAGGTGATAGCTGCAAAAAGCAGAATAATTCTATTCACCAAACGAGATTTCATTGCTCTGTTCATTAGTATCGTCAGATTTATATGGGAAGAATTTTTTCAGATTATCTCCTGCCATTCCTATGGCAACAGAAAGTCCCTGTGCAACCTCTCCTTTGCGGAGATATTCGCCAAGGGACTCTTTAACCTCATTCCAGAAATCAGGAGGAACTACGGCGTTTATGCCGGAGTCCCCGATTATTGCAAATTTCCTGGATTTATGGGCAATGTATATGAGTACTCCGTTTCGCTCACGGGTCTTGTACATCTTTATTTTATTAAAGATATAGACAGCCCTTACTACGGGGTCTGCAGGGCACTGCCCTTCTATATGAACTCTTATCTCACCTGAAGTGTTGAGTTCGGCAGACTCTATTGCCTTAACAATTTGTTCCGTGTCTGCCTTTGATATAAAGGCTTGTGATTTCACGGTTAAAATTCAACTTTAGGAGCATTTTCGGCACCGGCCTGAGCTTCGAAATATGCCTTTTTGTCAAAACCAAAAATGCCTGCAAGCATGTTTCTTGGAAACTGCCTGATGTAGGTATTGTAACTTCTGGCGGTGTCGTTGAACTTTTGTCTCTCAACTGTAATTCTGTTTTCTGTTCCTTCCAGCTGCGCCTGCAGTTCGAGGAAGTTTTGATTTGCCTTGAGATCCGGATAGCGCTCTACTACAACCATCAAACGGCCAAGCGCACTGCTTAGTTCGCCCTGTGCAGCCTGATATTGTTTAAGGCTTTCGGCAGTCATGTTGGTAGGGTCAATTGTTGTCTGAGTTGCTTTTGCTCTTGCGTTGATTACTCCTTCAAGAGTTTCTCTTTCGTGAGCGGCATATCCTTTAACAGTTGCAACTAAGTTTGGAATAAGGTCACTTCTTCTTTGATATACATTTTCAACCTGCGACCACGCAGATGTAACTTGTTCATCCTGAGAAACCATAGAGTTATATGCTCCCTTGGCCCAGATGAAGATAAAAAATACTACTGCAAGTAACACCAGCAGTGTAATCAGACCTTTTGAAAGTTTCATTTTGGTATGTTTTAAGTGGTTAATTATTAGAGTTTCGGACACACCTTACAGATGCACCGAATGTTGACTTACCCGCATAGCTATATGGGAAGTCGGGGCCGTCAAAGTGAATGTATCGGTAATAGGCATTTTTAGAGTCCTTCTCTGTTGCCGACCACCACATTCCGTATTGGTTCATGTTTACAAAATTCCTGAGGCTGTTTAAGGAGTTGCCTCCGGGAAGCGCATTCCAGTTGAACAGATTGTTTTTTATATTATTCGGACTGTACTTCCAGATATTTTCTGAATTCAATTTTGCTGTGACAGAAAGCCTTTCGCCAATCTTTGGCCAGTTACTGTCAAATGGAAGAGCAACTCCTCCGTTTGCATTTTTTGCAAGTTCTTCCCAGTCTTCATTTGAAGGGACTCTCCACCCCGGAGGGCAAATGTTCTGGGTTGTCTCTGTCCAGGTGTAAAGCCTGCCAAAAATTGCTGCCAAAGCATCTACATTATTGTATGGCATTCCTTTGCCATTCCAGTTGAGGTTTGTATTAAACCAGTCTGTGCTGCCAATACTGCTGAAATAATATTTTTGTCCGTCCCGGCTGTCTGTGATGTACTGATCGCCTTTAACAACACCGCTGAAGCTCTCTTCGGAATCCGGATTGAATACAATAACGGTTTTGTTTACCTGACTTGCAGTATAGCGCGGATGCGTAACCCGTATAGTAATGTCATAAAGACCAACTGAGTCTGGAACAATTATGGTCCCGGTTGGCCCTAAAAG
>JAGDMC010000133.1 GCA_017860395.1 Bacteroidota bacterium
ATTATTATTATCTATTCACATTTAACTCACAAAGATATATTTTTTATTCTAAATTTGTGCCAAACTATATATTAGCCATGAAATTTCGCAATTCTTTAAAAATCTTTTTATCTGCATCATTTTTTGCCCTTCTTTTTTTGACATCATGTGACAGGAAAACGGAGTACAAAACGATAGACGGCTTTACACAGGGAACTACTTATCATATAGTCTACTCCCATACCGGAGGAGATACTCTTAACTCTCTTGTGGAAGAACTTCTTACGAGAGTAGATAATTCATTATCTGTTTATAACAAGGAATCTTTGATTTCAAAGATAAACAGAAATGAAGAGGTGACTCCCGATACTCTTTTTATTAATGTTTTTAACCGCTCCAAAGAATTTTATGACATCAGCGGCGGATATTTTGACATTTCGGCAGCTCCGCTTTTTGATGTGTGGGGTTTTGGGGCTAAAGAGAGGAAAGAGGTTACTCAGCAAATGGTCGATTCAATTCTTGCATTTGTAGGAATGGACAAGGTTCGTCTTGAAAACGGAGTCGTAAAGAAAAGCGACCCGAGAGTTACTCTCAATATGAATGCAATTGCCCAGGGATACACCTCAGATGTTATTGCAGAGGAATTTGACAAGAGGAGAGTTGAAAATTATCTGATTGAAGTTGGCGGTGAAATTTTCTGCAAAGGGGTAAACCCTAAGGGAAAAGAGTGGAGCGTGGCAATAGACAAACCGGTTGAGGGGAATATGATTCAGGGAGAACAGATACAGGACATTCTCAATCTTTCCGACAGGGGACTTGCCACTTCCGGCAATTACCGCAAGTTTTTTAAAGAGGGAGATAAGGTGTATTCACATACCATTGACCCAAAAACAGGTTTTCCGGCAAAGCAGAATCTCCTCAGCACAACTATAATTGCAAAAGACGCTATGACCGCAGATGCTTATGCAACTTATTTTATGGTTGTTGGCCTTGAAAAAGCAAAGGAGATTCTTGCTTCAAATAAGGATATAGACGGCTATCTGGTTTATGGCGAGAATGGAGAGTTCCGGGTTTTCTCCACGCCTGGAATTGAAATAAGAAAAAACAATAATAAATAGTTCCATGGCAAATAAAATTTCACGAAGAGGATTCATCAAAAGCTCCCTGCTTGCAGGTGCAGCTCTGGGATTTGGTTTTGACGGTCTGGCGAATATCAGGGTAAACAATCGCTTTGACACTATAATTAAGAATGGAGTCATTTATTCCGGAAATCTCCGTGAGCCTGTCAGGGGAGACCTTGGCATTAAGAACGGAAAAATTTCTGCCATAGGCGATTTGGGCGAGAGTGCAGATGTTACCGTAGATGCAGGAGGAAAGGCAGTGAGCCCGGGTTTTATTGATATACATACGCACACAGACTCAAACCTTTTTGATGCTCCGCTTGGGGACAGTAAAATATATCAGGGCGTTACTCTCGATATCGGGGGAAATTGCGGCGACAGCCCGTTTCCGTCTAAAAAATGGGAGAATGCCGGAAAGTTTTTTGATGATCTCAGAAGTGAAGGAAGAGGAATCAATTATGGCTCTTTTCTTGGCCAGGGTTCGCTTCGCTCGCGCTTCGTAGGGGACAATAATGTTCCTGCGACAGCCGATCAGCTTAAAGAAATGAAGCGATATATAGACGAACAAATGGAAATGGGAGCCACTGGAATTTCCTGCGGGCTTGAGTATACTCCCGGTTCGTATGCCGATGAAAAAGAGATTACCGAACTTTGCAAAGTGGTTGCGAAACACAACGGACTGTTTGCAATACATATGAGAAATGAAGATGACAGAGTTGAAGCTGCTCTTGATGAGGCCATCCGCATTGCTACAGGTGCCGGAGTTAAACTGCAGATTTCTCACCTGAAGGCACAAAATGCTGCCAACTGGCATAAGGCTCCGGATCTTCTCAAAAGAATAGAAAAGGCTCAAAAAGCGGGGTTGAATATTGCTTTTGACAGATATCCATACATCGCATTTTCTACAGGAATGTCCACATTCATCCCTATAAACGACAGACAGGGAACAACTGAAGAGGTTGTGGCAAGGCTCAGGGACACTGAACAGTCAAAAAAGATAGGGGATTATGCAAAGTCCAGGATTGAGAGACTGGGAGGTCCTCAAAATGTTGTAGTCACATCATGCCGTCAGCCTCAGAATAAAAGATTTATCGGGCTCAATGTTGAGGAGTGCGCAAAACTCACATCAATGGATTCATGGGAATTTATCCGCGAATTGCTCATTGAGGAAAACGCAAATGTTGATATCATCGGATTTGCCATGAGGGAAGAAAATGTAAAACTCTTCCTTTCTCACCCACTTGGTATGCCTGCATCCGACGGAAGCGTTTATTCCCCGATCGGGAGACTTGGCGAATCGATGCCACACCCCCGTTCGTACGGAACATTTCCAAGATTCTTTGGCAAGTATTGCAGAGACGAAAAATTGATGTCGCTTTCCGAAGCCGTCCACAAGGCTACAGCACTTCCTGCTTCAAGACTTGGGCTAAGGAAAAGAGGATTACTGGAAATTGGCTTCCATGCCGATGTTGTAGTGTTCGATTCCGAAAAGATTATAGACACAGCTACGTTCGCAAGCCCTCATCAGTTTGCAAAAGGAATTGAGCATGTGTTCGTGAATGGCATCTACACGATAAAAGAGGGAAAACCAACAGGTAAACTTGGCGGGGTAATTTTATAATTACTGCTCCGCTTCGTGCTTGTCAAAAGCCTGAACGATTTTTGAGACGAGTTTGTGACGTACAATGTCTTCCTTTCCAAAGTCAATCCGGCACACACCCTTTATTTTTCCAAGCAGTTCGACTCCTTTAATGAGTCCTGAATCCGATTTGTGCGGAAGGTCAATTTGAGTGGCATCTCCTGTCACGACAAATTTTGAATTTCCGCCCATTCTGGTCAGAAACATTTTCAGCTGGCCATAAGTTGTGTTCTGTGCTTCGTCGAGAATGACAAAGGCACTCTCCAGCGTGCGCCCCCTCATATATGCCAGCGGAGCAATCTGGATAGTTCCGTCTTCGATTAGAAACTCAAGTTTTTTCGCCGGAATCATGTCCCTAAGTGCATCATATAAAGGCTGAAGGTATGGGTCCAGTTTTTCCCTCAGGTCACCCGGGAGGAACCCGAGCCTTTCACCTGCTTCAACAGCCGGTCTGGTGAGAATAAGTTTCTTCACCTCCTTGTTTTTAAGTGCCCGTACGGCCAGAGCAATTGCTGTGTACGTTTTTCCGGTTCCGGCAGGGCCTATTGCAAAGATGAGGTCGTTTTTATAATAACTTTCTACAAGTTTCCTCTGATTTTTTGTGCGGGCTCGTATTATCCTGCCTTCGTTGCCGTAAACAATGATGTCCTGTTCGGAATCTTCTGCGCCATCGCCTTTTGGCGAGCCATCGAACAAGCTGTTGATGTCGTCTTCGTTTAAACGGGATTTTGTAAAACGCTTCTCAATCAAAATATTTATCTTCTCCTCAAACTTTCGCACATCGGAAATACTCCCCCTGAGTAAAATTTCCGATCCCCTGGCAACAACTTTCATATTTGGGAAAAACCCCGAAAGCAGGTCTATGAGCTTATTATTTACCCCGTATATGTCAACAGGATCTATCTCGTCCAGTGTTATTGTCTTTTCAATCATTTTTTACTTTCAGATATTGATTCTTCATTTTTTTATAATCCTCCCTGTTGTGAAGTTTATGAGGTTTATCAATGTAGTCTTCAACAGGAATAATGCTGAAATTCTTTTCAAGAGTTCCAGGTCTGGTGGTCCAAATATACTCAAATTTTGGAGCCAGTATCCTGCATTCGCCAAGCCAGTTTTTTACCAGGCCTATCTGGAAAATCATACCAAGTCTGGTATAGACGGCAGTCATATTTGATATTGCATTCCCAAGGGAATAAACCGTTACCCCGTTTACTTCGCCCGAAAGTTCTCTGCGCACATCCACATCCTGAGTAACATGAGGGTGGGAGCCAATTATAATATTTACTCCTTGTCTGTTGAAAAGTTTTGCCCAATTCTCCTGTTCTCCGGAATGAGACAGAACATATTCCGTCCCCCAGTGCAAACATGCAATAATGAAATCTGGATCTTTTGTCTTAGCCCGCGCAATATCTTTTTTTACAACATTGCTGTCCAGAAGTTTTACTATATACGGTTCAGGCACAGGAATGCCATTTGTTGCATAGGTGTAGTTGAGAAAGGCAATCCGGAATCCTTTCAGCTCAACAATAAGCGGGTTGCGCTCGTTTTCCTCTTTTTGGTTTCGGTAAATACCCGTATATAAAACTTTGAGACTGTCGTAAAGAGAGATGCTTCCTTCTATTCCCCTTTTTCCTTTGTCGCATGTGTGGTTATTTGCCGCAAGAAAAAGATCGATACCGTTTTTTTTGCTTTCAGATAACAGCGATGCCGGAGAGGAAAAGTTTGGGTAGCCCGAATATGGTGCAGGAGCAAAGGTTGTCTCCATATTTGCGACTCTCAGGTCTGCTTTGCCGAATCGGGACTGAAGGTGTTTGAAATAAGTACTGTAATCGTATGTGCCGGAGTTTTGTTTTCCCCTTCCCTTTTTTTGAGCTGCATCAAGTTGAGCCTGATGCTGCATAATGTCGCCCAGGAAAAGGATTTTAAGAGTATCTCCTCCGGGCTGGAAATGAGAAGTTGCAAGAGTGTGCAGTATTATAAAGGAGATGAGCTTCATTGACCAAATATACATTTAATTTTTTTCGGTGTCCAAAATTACTTATTTTTGTAAGATACAAATGGTCTAAAGTCTAATAAATTATGAGAAGGTTTACTCCTGTCCGGATGTGACTGGCTGCGGTCCACTGTGGGTATGCCCACATCTCAGGATTTAGCTAAGATTGAGACCGAAATCCGTATGAGGCGTGTTGCCGATAGTCTTAACGCCCTCATTAAAGACACATTGATTGTTGACTCTCTTAAAATCAGAGACTCTTTGCCCGATTCAACCTCAGTATCTCAAATCAATAAAGATTCTATTGAAAAGAAGATAACTCAGTCACAGCCGCAACCTCAAAAAAGTGTGCCGATAACTGTGACCTCGCCAACGAATAAACAAGCAGTAAAACCGACATCGGCCATTGTCAATACGACTAAGACCGCGCCTGCCCAGATAACCGCAAGGTTTTATGTGATAGTAGGGAGTTTTAAGGATGAAGGCAATGTCGCAAAAATGGACGGATACCTTTCGAAAAACGGATACAAGCCTATTCATCTGAATTTTAAAAACGGGTACAAGGTTGTTGCATCCGGTGCGTTTGCAAATGCAAATGAGGCTTATGGCGCAATGAGGAAACTGCTCGAACTGGATTTCAGCCCCGAGGATGTTTGGGTGTATGACACAAATCAGAAATTACATATCAATTAATATATCATGAAGAATACTGCCTTTACAGAGAAGCACATTGCTCTCGGAGCCAAAATGGTTCCATTTGCCGGTTATAACATGCCGGTAGAATATTACGGAATTAATGAAGAACACAACAACGTAAGAACCAAAATAGGTGTTTTTGATGTGTCCCATATGGGCGAAATTTGGGTTAAAGGGCCTAATGCTCTTCCTTTTATTCAGTATACAACCTCAAACGATGCGGCTGTTCTTGTTCCGGGCAAGGTTCAGTATTCCTGCTTCCCCAACGGAAAGGGCGGAATTGTAGATGACCTTCTGGTTTACTGCATCGATTCACTCACATATCTGCTTGTTGTAAATGCATCAAACGTAGATAAGGATTATGCCCATCTGGCGGCTATTGCTCCAAAATTCGGTATCACTCCGGGCAAAGAACTATATAATGCATCGGATGAAATTTGCCAGCTTGCAGTTCAAGGACCTCTTGCTCTTAAAGCAATGCAAAAAATATGTGACAGGAAAGTTGAGGATATGGAATATTACACATTCCAAAAACTTACAATTGCAGGGATAAAAGATGCAATCTTCTCTACTACCGGTTATACAGGTTCAGGCGGATGCGAAATTTATGTAGCAAACGAAGATGCCGACAAACTCTGGAAAGCAGTTTTTGAGGCAGGAGAAGAGTTCGGAATTACAGCAGTGGGCCTTGGTGCAAGAGATACGCTCCGTCTTGAGATGGGATTTTGCCTTTATGGAAATGACATTGATGATACAACTTCACCAATGGAAGCCGGTTTGGGATGGATTACAAAATTCAGCGAAGCAAAGGGCGATTTTATTGATAAAGCGCTTTACCTTAAACAAAAAGCCGAAGGAGTTTCTAAAAAACTCGTAGGATTTGAAATGATAGACAGAGGAATTCCAAGACACGGATATGAAGTTTGTGACGCGAACGGCACAGTAATTGGTATAGTAACTTCGGGCACAATGGGACCTGCAGTTAAAAAAGCCGTTGGAATGGCATATGTTGCCGCTCCTTTATACAAATTGGACAGCGAGATTTATATCAAGGTGAGAGAAAAACTTCTCAAGGCAAAAGTAGTTAAGACACCTTTTTACAAACAATAAGCTAAAGATGGCCAATGAACTTAACTGGGCAGACGAATTAACCTGCGCAGTAACTGTATGTGACAGAGAGGGTGTTGTAATTTACCAAAATGCAAAGGCCCGCCTGACTTTTGAAAAATACGGTGACCTTATAGGTAAAAATCTTAAAGATTGTCACGGCGAAAAATCCTGGATTAAAATACAGGAGCTCATGAAATCGGAAAAGACAAATACCTACACCATTGAAAAGGCAGGCGTTAAAAAGCTGATTTATCAGTCTCCATGGTTTGTAGAAGGAGCTGTTAAGGGAATGGTTGAATTTTCGATAGAACTCCCGGCAGAGATGCCCCATTTTATAAGATAAAAATTAATTTAAATGGCAAAATTCCGATTCGTTCACAACAACATTAATGTTCTTGACCTCAAAAAGAGCTTGTATTTTTACAACGAAGCGCTCGGCCTTTCGGAGGTGAGAAGAATTGCTCCTGAGGATGGTTCATTCGTTATTGTTTACCTTTCGGACGGGTCTTCCGAACATCAGCTTGAACTTACATGGCTCAGAGATTGGGAAAGACCGTACAATTTGGGAGACAACGAATTCCATCTTGCTTTTCGTACAGATGACTACGAGGCAGCACATAAGAAACATGCCGAAATGGGATGTATCTGCTATGAAAATCCTAAGATGGGGATCTATTTTATAAACGATCCCGACGGCTACTGGCTCGAGGTATTACCAACAAGATAAAGATGTACAGAAAATTTTACTATGTGATAGCTCTGCTGCTGATACTGCCGGCAGGGCTTTTCTCTCAGAATAGCATCAGGGCTTTTCTCTCAGAATAGCATCGGGAACGAGTTAAAGGCCCATGTTGTTGCCCTTACTGATGATTCACTATTGGGAAGAGGAGCGGGAACCAAAGGAGAAAAGGAAGCGGGGAAATATATTGAAAAGGCTTTTACCCAAGCAGGGCTCACTTTGCTCTATCCCGCCCCGGGTCAGGATTTTTCGTTTGTGTCCGATGCCGGAGATACAATGCATTCAAACAACATTGTAGGAATAGTTGAAGGATACGACAAGGATCTTAAAAACGAATACATTCTCATTGGCGCACACTATGACCATATGGGTTATACGAGAATTAGCATAAACGGTAAAGACTCACTGCAAATTTTCAGCGGGGCCGATGACAATGCATCCGGAGTGGCTGTTATGCTTGAACTGGCCAAAATGGTAAAAGCGCAGGCATTCAAGTTTCGCCGTTCGGTTCTTTTCGTTGCTTTTGGAGCG
>JAGDMC010000134.1 GCA_017860395.1 Bacteroidota bacterium
TATATTTCTATTTAAAACAGGAGACACTTAAAAAGAAAATTGCTGCGTTGGATTCTAATATAACTGAGCTAAAAAAGCAGTTTGAAGACATTTTTCGTGACTACAAGGTTAAAAAACTGGGAATTGCCTATATCCCTATTGCGAGCCAGTTTAAGTATAAAGACAAAAGTTTTATCGTAGACCATACAGGCATTACAAAAGAGTCCGAGTTCCGGCTCCAGCGATCAAAACAGAACGATTTGCTTGCCGAAAAAATAGCAGAAATTGAGCAAATGTCAAAAGAAGCTCCTTTGGTAGAAGGCTCTACGGATGTTGAAGCAATTGATACCGAACAGTATTCTCAGTCTATGCACAACTTGAATCAGCATGACTATTTTGGCAGTATGGAAAGGGCTCTCAAAACCATATCAACCTGCATGGAAGAAGTGGATGTAATATCTGTGAGCCTGCCTCTCGTGGAGAATAACAGCGAATATCACAATTACATCAGGGAACATGCGACTTCGGACATTCCGGTTAATGCACCGGTTCTGGAAGTTTTTGACACAAAAAAGTATAGCCGGCAAATTTCCAAGTTTCAGGATATAAATTTGCTTAAAGAGAACTTGTCTCAGCACACGGCACAGTACGAAGAGGTTCTTAAGGGCTTTATGATGACCATGGCTAACTCCGTGCAGGCGATATCCGCCTTGAAGGTTGCTTCTGCCGATAAAATCGTCTTTGAGTCAAACAAGGTACTTTTTAAGATACTTAAATCGCCATACAACCACTACTCGCCGGTTCTGGAACAGGCAGAAATTGAAAGAATCCGCAACGAAAACTTTAATTACGGCGACTCTGTGCAAAATTATGTTCCTTTTCAGCTCAAAAGCAGTTCCAAAGTAAAGTACAATCTCTATACCGATGCATGGGTAGCGGAAGACGGCAGCACTACAAACATGCCTTTTGGAATTCATCAGATTCACGAAGAGATTGTTGCTCCTATTGTTGAGCATTTAATGGAAGAGACCAGGCTCGCAAGACTTAAAATCTACAATCACATAAAAGATCAGAAATTAAGTTACCTAAATAAATGGCATCAGGATACTGAGGACTTTTACGGACGAAACCGGGCGGAAAGCGCCGATCTGATAAACCTCATGAGAACCACAATGGGAGAATACATTGCATCATACAACACAATGATATCTCTTCAAAAAACAGAGGAAACAATGAAGCAGTCGAACGGCTCTCTGGATTCAACCGTTGTAGATGCCAAAGGCAACACTGTTGAGGTTTTCGCTGCATTTGAAATGCAGTCGAAAGAGTTTCAGAAAGTTCAGACTGAATTCGAAAATTATATTGAACTGCTCAAGGAAGACATTGACCTCAAGGCCGAAAAGTTTGAACATATCGACTACTACGAGGCTTCTCTCAGGGACGGAAATTCCAGAGATTCCGCAGTTGCTTCCAAAGAGGCTCACAATCTGGACATAAGAAGGAAACCTCTTATTGCTGTTAATCCTCTGTTTGCAAAAACATCCGAACTTCCTCCTATGCCAAGCGTTGAGAGTTTAACTACGGAACACATCTCGCTCAATTTGCCTTTAATTGCCACAGAAGCAATAGCTGAAATAGAGGAGGCTTAAAGTTATGGCAACATTAAACTATCAAATAGACACTCAGCCGCTGGCAACGGAAATGGACAATGTTTCCCGGAGCGTTAACAATACAAAAGATGCAGTTCTTTCGATGCAGGAGGCAGTTGTTGCCGCAGAAGAGAGGGCATCGGACCTGGTTTGCGACAATATAAACAGAGGCTTCTACTCTTTAATCCGTTCCCAGATTTCTCAAAAACTCGCTAAACACAAAAGTGATGTTGATGCAAAAACCATGTTGCTTTCGCATCAGAAGCGCGCAATGATAAGTATCCGGAATCAGATGGAACGGGACTATACAATGATTTCAAAGAGGTACACAAAACTTTTCAATGGTCTTAATTCTAACCTAAAAACAAGAGTTTTTGAACTCGACAAACCACTGATAGATTTTGCATATCATGAAATAGGGAAAATATCAAACAGAACAAAATACCTTACAGCAACAATACCAATAACGCAACTTGAATCAATATCCGAAAGTCAGAAAATTATCTCTTCCAACTTAAAAAAGCAGGTTGCAAATGCAATCTACTCTATTAAGGATTATATAAGGGAGATGAATGCTCAGGACAAAATAATTTCGCTGAAACTGGTTAATGACAAAAACATCCCCGGAAATAACTACATGCCTGTTGCCATTTTAGAATCAGTTCCGGACAGGACAGGAAGGGCAACGACAGAGATTGTTTACCCGGTTGGTGAAATGGACAGCGAAATAAAAAATTCAATCTCCGACAAGATTTATAACAATCTTTTCCAGATGGAATGGTCCGAAGACAATCTGGCTTTTGCCGAGGTTATGAGCGAATTCAGCAAACTGCTCTCTGCTTCTCAAAAACCGGATAAAGTAAAGGAGACCGCAATGACTCTGTTCCGCAACTGCAAGTACGAGACCGCAAAAGGAGAATAAGGAAGATGAGTTATGTAAAAACATATAACGACAAAGTAAGAGGAACTGTAGAGGTCCCCTACGATGCATCTTCAAAGGGCGGGTCAAGGTCTGTTACAGTTGAATTGCCTGTTCAGGTAAACATACATGTAGATACCGATACTTTTGACGCAAGTGTGGATGAGTGCGAAATGAGTCTTGGCCGGCTTACTTCTGCTCTAACAGAAACAGAGGCGGCGGAACTGAGAGCGAAGGAGATAAATTCTAAGAGAGTTGCCGATAGTATTATTAACGGGTTTTTCAGCTACATCCGTTCGGAGATAAGCCAGCAGGCAAGCGAGTTGTCAAAAATTGTAGAATCGAAGCTCATAATGATGAGGGAACTCATGAAATCGGCAAAATCCAAAAGGGTTCAAATGGAGGGCGATTTCAAGAGGATTTCGGACCGGTACTGCAAAATTTTTGACGATTTAAACAGGGAGGTATCGAACAGAATATTGGAAAATGACAAAACTGCATTCGATTTCCGGAACGAGACAGACAAGTTTAAGGTGCGTGCATTCAACAATGACCTTGTTACTGTTATTTCCGTTTTCGGAACGGAAAACAGCGAACTATTGTCACTAATAAGCTCTTCTGTTACAAAAAAAAGAGTCTTTGATACAATCAATTTGTCCAGAATGTTTATTCTCGAACAGAAGAGGCTGGAACAGTCTGTCAAAGGGAGCCTGATTGACGATAGTTTTGCCGGCGATTTGCTTAGTCCTGTTTGTTATCTGGAAACTACAAAGAATCGTCTTCAGATTGACAAGCGAGTTATTTTCGAACCATACCTTGACCAACAGGAAGACAGGGCTTCTGAAAACGATATGATAGAAAGGTTTTCTTCCGGTACTCTCAACTGGCAATTAATAGGAGAAGAGGAACGAAAAAAACTACAAATTTATTTTGACAACGAACTTGAAAAACGATTTGTTTCTACCGACGAACATGTTTTACGGGTGAAGGAGACGATCCGTCAACTATCCGATTTAAGTTCTATAAATGTTACATTATGAAAGAATTGAAAGAATTGGTTTTTAATGAAAATAATATTCAGCTAAACGGGAATCTGGTAAAAGGCTCCATTTTGCCGGAAAAAATGGCTGAACTTGGCAGAAACATAACCGTTCAGGCAGATTCTGTAATTGAAGGCGCCGTCTACTCATATAAACTGGAAATCCAAAACGGCAAAACAGAATTTCACGGCCCGGTGTTCACTCAACTGGAGCTCTTTGTAAACAGCGATGCCCTGGGCGATATAATCTTTCATAAATGCGTGGGCTCTGCGAACTCTGTCGTTTCACGGGCAACTAAATGCAACCTCTCTTTCTATTCCGACATAAATGCAAAAAAAGTCACTCTCTTTAATGCCTTTGTAGCAGGCAGCATATATGCCGATGAGGTAACCCTTCAAAATTGTGTAGTTATAGGTGGCGTGTTTTCGACCCAAACGGCAGATATAACCAATTCGATTGTTGGAACATTTAACAGCCCGTCGGTAAAAGTTGCCGACCAGCTTATAATGCTTTTACCAAGCGCCTTTTCTGTCGAGAAAATAATAACCCTTCCGGGAACAAAATTTTATAACCTCAGCCTTGCCGACTTAGGCTCGCTGTACAAAGGGAGCAAGCAGACACCGAATTCCGGCCGGATTGAGATGGACATAAATGCCGATGAGATAAAAACTGTTCTCACAAATAACGAAACCCAAAAAACGCTCAGAAGTTATACCGTTGTAGGAAAGGTCTTGGCTGCGGACTTGATGGACATTGACAAATTTCAGAACCATTTTCTCCTTACTTCGGCAAGTCTTGGGTCACAGCTGCTCAAAAATTATGATCTGGGACTAAATTCAAAAGGAGAAACCGTAACAATAACAACAGAAAAAATACGCTCCTTCTTTTTTGACATTCTCAATGGTAAAATCGAAATTCAATATATAGACGGCAAGTTTAATCTTTCGGAAATTACAGGGAAAATGAAATAACTGTTTTGGGGGAACATTGGCCCCAAAAAAATATGATTTCTCAGTTTTATTCTTTATATTTGGCTACCAAACAACTATTTATGGAGAAATTTCGGAGAAAATCATTTGGTATATCAGGTTTATATTGCGGCCGGCAGGCTTTGTTACTTGCTGCCGCATTATTGTTTCTTACACTTCCCGGGTGTTCGTCGCTTTCAAAAAATCAGCTTAAAACTATTGAGACCTTTGCCGCTTCCTGCGACAG